>NZ_AKJB01000086.1:0-69950 GCF_000282555.1 Pseudomonas sp. GM102
CGCTTGAGTGCGTAGCACTCACAAAAATCGGCAATGATTGTCAGATTTTTGGGGCCGCTACGCAGCCCAGCGCGAGCAAGCTCGCTCGCCACAAAGGTACGCACGATCCAAGAGCGCGCCTAAATGAACAGTATTGCGATCAAATCGGGGCGTTGCCCAACGGGCCATATCAAAAGAATACGCGGTTACTTCTCGGCGCGTTCTTTCAGGGCTTTGAGGGTGTTGAACGGCGCATCGACCACAAACTTGTTGGCCAACCACGACGGCACGCTGCCGCCGGGTTCGGTATGGGCCTGATAAGTCACTTCGACTTGATCGCCTTTAGGCACGAGCTTCCAGAAGCCTTTGACCTGGGCCACCCGTACAAAACCTTTTTCTTCCGGGACGTACTTGGGCTGCCCATCCAACTCGCGGGTCAGGCTGCCATCGGCGCCTTCAACAGTGGTGACATGCAATACGGAGTCGCGAGGAGTGACCGGCCAAGGGGTATTGAATTGGGTGTAGGTCCAGCTCTGGTTACCTTCATGTTTGAGCAACTTCTGAGTCTTGCACTCGTGAATCCATGCACAGGCACCCGGCACATCTTCCTGCAATGCACGCAGTTTGGCCATGGTGGTCTTCATGACGGTCACGCCACGGTAAGCCTTGTATTGGGAACCGGCCACTTCACTCAAGGACACCTTAATGCCCTCTTCTTCCTTGGCGGTTTTCCATTCTTCGGCCTGGGCCGTGGAGGCCAGCAAAACCGTCAAACCACACAGCACAGCCATACGATGCAGCGAACCCATAGTCTTATTCCTTATTGTTGAAGTTCCGTTCGTTGAACACATCACGCGGCCGTCATTTGCTCCCACCAGCCCAGCAACTTGATCGCTTCATCGCTGCTGTTTCCGCAAACCTCGATATCGGCTTCAAATGCCGAACACACCGCAGGACGTTCCGGCTTGCCGAAAATGCTGCACAGGTTATCGGTAGACAGCTGTACGCAACGTTCTCCGGCGGCTTTGCCATTGGGCATTCCGGGAATCGGCGAACTGATGGAAGGGGCAATGCAACAGGCGCCACAGCCTTCACGGCATCTCATGACGACAAGCTCCTCGCGACGGGTAAAGGGACGTGGCACAGAGTAACGGCTAAAACGACTGTTTAAAATTACCTGAGCCCGGGTTTTTTCGTTCAAACGAACGTGACTGACCAGTCTCCGACAAAGCGTCTGGTCCGCGGGTCACGAATGGAAGGGATTTACTGCTTGAACTCGAACTCCAGCGCCGCGCCTTCAACTTCCCGACGCTCTTCATTGCGCAGTTGCAGCTGCATTTCGTTGCTGAGCAGGCGTCCGTTGAGCTGAAACGGGCTGCTCTTTTCACCGAACATTTGTGGCAACAGCGCATGTCGGGGCAACTGTACCGTGCCGACCGGCTTCAGTTCTTCGACCATGTCCTTGGGCAAGCTCAAATCGAGATTTGCGGAAGGGAGTTTGGTTTTCACGACTTCACTGGCCGGTTTCGACTTGGAAGCAATGGGGGAACGTTTTTTGACCGCCGCAGCCTTCTTTTTGGCCGGTGCGGTCTTTTTGACCGCTGCCGTTTTTTTCTCGGTGGTGCTGGCTGTCGGTTTTTCCTGAACGGAAGCCGCCATGACGCCTTCCGGGTGACAGGTCATTAACAGGCAGATCAACAACCAGGCGGCAGGAAAAATCGGCTTCATGGACCCAACGGCGTGAACGGCAGAAGGCTATATGCTCGCCTGTTGGAGACGACAAGACAAGCGGGCAGTTCAGAACTGCCCAGCCGCTCAAAAACCGCTCGCCGTCTCCTGACAAAGTTGCGTCGCCAGCAACCCCAACGTCATCAATGCACGCTCGGCCTCGCGGTTCCAGGGGATGCCACAGTTCAGGCGAATGCAGTGATTGAACTGCTCGGTATTACTGAAAATCAGCCCCGGCGCAATGCTGATGCCTTGCTGCAACGCACGCACATGCAGTTCCTGCGTGTTGACCCGCCCCGGCAGGCTGACCCACAGAATGAAGCCGCCGGTGGGCCGGGTCATTTGCGTTCCTTCAGGGAAGTACTGCTGCACCGCCAGCTGAAAAGCGCTGAGGTTCTTGCGGTACTCCTGACGGATGTAGCGCAAATGCCGGTCGTAACCGCCGTTCTCCAGATAGGCCGCTATGCCCATTTGCGTGACGCTACAGGCTGAATGGGTGCTGAAGGTCTGCAAGCGCTGGATTTCCTGCTGGTACTTGCCGGCAATCATCCAGCCGATGCGCACACCGGGCGACAGGGTTTTGGAGAAACTGGAGCAATAGATCACCCGATCCAGCCGGTCATAGGCCTTGAGCGACTTGGTGCGCCCCTGCTCGAACATCAGTTCGCCGTAAATGTCGTCTTCGACCACCTGGATATCGAAATCCGAGGCCAGGCGCAGCAGTTGTTTCTGCCGCTCTTCGGGCATGGTGCCGCCCAAGGGATTGCTTAGGCGCGTGGTCAACACCAACGCCTTGATCGACCACTGGTTGGCCGCCAGTTGCAGGGCTTCGAGGCTCATGCCGGTGGCCGGATCGCTGGGAATCTCGATGACTTTCAGCCCCAGCAGGTCGGCGAGCTGCAGCAAACCGTAATAGGTCGGCGACTCGGCGGCGATCAGATCGCCCGGCCGGGTCAGCACGCGCAAAGACATCTGCAGCGCATCGACGCAGCCGTGGGTGATCACTACTTCCGACGGGTCGACCACCACGCCGGCATCGCGCATGCGAATCGCCACTTGCCGACGCAACGGCTCGAAACCGGGGCTGAACATGTAGCTGAACGCCCGGGGGCTATGGAAACGGGTGACTTTGGCCAGTTGCTGATGCAGCGCCCGCACCGGCAGATAATCGACGCTCGGTACAGCCGCACCCAACGGGAAGACGCCTTCGCGACGGGATTCGACCAGGACTTGCTGAATGATGCTGCTGCGCGTGACAAGGCCAGGTCGCTCGACCCGTGCGATATCCGGGGTTGGCGCCGTGAGCGCTGGCGTCTGGTGCACGTAGTAACCGGATTGTGGCCGGGCACGGATCAGCCCCTGATCCTCAAGGTTGGCGTAGGCCTGCAACACCGTTGCATGGCTGACGTTGAGCTGCGAGCTCATCTTGCGCACCGAAGGCACGCGCTCCCCCGGTTGATAGACACCGCGGCGAATGTCTTCGGCCAGCTGCTGAGCAATACGTTGGTAGAGCAAGAGATTGGTCATGACGCAGCACTCGATTTCACGGGCATTTTATTCTTGTGTGAAACAATACCGGAACAGTTTAGAAGTGTACTGGGACAGTTGCCACAATAGTCGACCGTACAGTGCAGTGTCAGCAAAAACTGTACTGTTTTTACTGGAATCGCGAGGCGATTGGCAGGCACAAAAAAACCCGGCACTGCTGACAGGCCGGGTTTTCCAGTAACGCAGCCCTTAACGGGCGGCGCCGAGCTGGCCTTTTTCGTCGGAGAACACAATTTCCACCCGACGGTTCTGCGCACGCCCACGCTCGGAAGCGTTCACGTCCACCGGATATTCATCGCCGTAGCCTTCGACCTTGATACGTTTGTCGTCGATACCCAGGTCCATCAGCACATCCGCCACCGATTGCGCACGGTCGCGGGACAGTTTGAGGTTTTCCTGTTTACCGCCAGTGCTGTCGGTATAGCCTTCGATCCGCACCACGCGCTTGGGATTGAGCTGCAAGAACTGGACGATCTTCAGCACCACGCGGTTTGCCGAGCTTTTCAGCTCTGCTTCACCGGTATCGAACAGCACATCGCCCAGCGTCATCACCAGACCACGGTCGGTTTGGGTGGTCGCCAACGCCACGATCTGCTCTTCGAGCCACTTGCCCTGTTGCTGCACGCTGAGCAACTTGGACTCACGCAGGGCCAGTTGCAGGCGCTGACGCTCGAGTTCGAGCTTCGCCGCGCGTTCCTCGTTGAGCACTTGATTGGTGTGTTCCCGGGCGATTTCGCTGTAGCGCCGGCTCAGGTAGGCGTAATGCACAACGTCCGAACCGCTGCCCCAGTAGCTGGACAGACGATCGGCGCGTGCCAGCGACTCGCCGGCACGGATCACGTCTTTGGGCGCAATGCGCAGCACGTTGGAGTCTTCCTTGACCTTCTGGAAGTCAGTGCCGGCCTGCTGGATTGCGGCTTCGCTGTGTTGACCAGCGCAACCATAAAGGCTTGCGCAACCGGCCAGGATCAAGCCGCCGAGTGCTTTGGTTTTCAGGCTCATTGGGCATCTCCCAGTTGCTTGCGCAGACGAGTGATGCGGGTATTGAGCACGTTCAACTGCTCCTCACTCTTGAGGGTCAGAACCCGGGCTTCGGCCAGACGCGCGTCCAGCTCAGCCTGCTCGGCCCGCATGCGCGCATTCTTGAAGGACTGGTCAGCCATGTTGCCCTTGGCACGCTTGAACTTGTCTTCAGCCAGCTTCAGCTCTGGCACTTCGTCGACGGTAGCACCCACGGCCTTGGCTTGTTCGAGTGCCTGTTCGGTCAGGCGTATTTGTTCATTCGGCGCCGGATCGGCTGCACAACCCGCCAGAGCCAGAACGGCCAGGGCAGCGAAAAGAGGTCGAATACTCACTAAGAATCCCTACTGTTTTGGGGTACTGACAGGTTGTGGCTGCGGTTGTGAGCGTTGCGCTTTCCAACGCTCGATATTGCGCAGCAGTGCAGCTTCTGTCAGTCCGGACGCGGGCAATTCTGTCATCTTTTTGGCCAGCTGTCCGCGCAACCAAGGATCGTTGCAGGCAGAGTTATGGGAAACGGCGAGATACAGGCCGGGTTTGTCGATGGGTTGTGGGTGGGCCATCAAGTCATCGGCCATCCCCAGCGTTTGCACCATGGCCATGCCCGAGTAGCGTCCGGCGAGGACAAATTCCACCTCGTTCAGCAGCAATTTCTGAAAGGCCTGGGTCAGATTGGGCGTGCGCACCAGGGTCAATTGCTGCTCGGCGAAAGTGCCGAATGAGAGGGTCACTCGAGCCTTTTCCGACAAGGCACCGGGATGACCGTGAAGGTCCTGCGCTTCGTTGTAGACCAGTAATGAGTCGTTGCGGGTCCAGACCAGATAATCGTTTTCCAGCAGCGGTGGATGGATGTAATCCAGATTTTCCAGCTCACTGACCGTCAATGGCGCGTCGGCCAGCATGTCCATTCGTCCGCTGCGCACTTCGTCCAGGGCCTGGGAGCGTTTGCCGGCGTAAAGCAGCTCGACCTTGATGCCCAACTCCCCCGCCACTTGCTGCAACAGGTCAGCGCTGGCGCCTATCAGGTACTTGGGGTTTTGCGGGTCTTGCCACAGGTACGGCGGCGCGTCCGGGCTGCCGGTCACCACCAGGCGCTCGCATTTGCCCGCGGCTACGGACAGCCCCGGCAACATCGTCAGCCCCAGCAGTAATGACCAGCCACACACGCGGCGTAAATCCATGGGAACACACTCCACTCAAACCCGGTTATCTCGTCTGTAGGCGCTGTGTAGGAGCTATGTAGCTCCTACATAGCTCCTACAGAAGCACAAAAAAAAGCACAAAAAAAAGCCCGACCAAAAGGTCGGGCTCTTTATAAGTCAAGCCGCCGGATTAGACCAGCTTCTCGAACTCGGGGATGGCTTCGAACAGGTCTGCCACCAGGCCGTAATCGGCCACCTGGAAGATCGGCGCTTCTTCGTCCTTGTTGATCGCAACGATCACTTTGGAGTCTTTCATGCCGGCCAGGTGCTGGATCGCGCCGGAAATACCGACGGCGATGTACAGCTGTGGAGCAACGATCTTGCCGGTCTGACCGACCTGCATGTCGTTGGGTACAAAACCTGCGTCGACCGCGGCGCGGGAAGCACCGACGGCAGCGCCCAGCTTGTCAGCCAGGGCGTACAGGTGTTTGAAGTTGTCGCCGTTCTGCATGCCGCGACCGCCGGAAACGACGATCTTGGCAGCGGTCAGTTCCGGACGATCGGACTTGGCCAGTTCTTCGCCAACGAAGCTCGAAGTGCCAGCGTCGTGAGCAGCCGCAACCGCTTCAACGGCAGCCGAACCACCTTCAGCTGCAACCGGGTCGAAACCGGTGGCACGCACGGTGATCACTTTGACCGCGGCGTTGGACTGTACGGTAGCAATGGCGTTACCGGCGTAGATCGGGCGCTTGAAGGTGTCAGCGCTTTCGACCGAGATGATCTCGGAGATCTGATCAACGTCCAGGGACGCGGCAACGCGCGGCAGGATGTTTTTGCCGTTCGAAGTAGCGGCAGCCAGGATGTGGCTGTAAGCCTTGCCCAACTCTGCAACCAGCGGAGCAACGTTTTCCGGCAGTTGATGAGCGTAGGCGGCGTTATCGGCCACCAGCACTTTGGCCACACCAGCGATTTTCGCAGCGGCTTCAGCAACAGCACCCACATTCTGGCCAGCGACCAGAACGTGAATGTCGCCACCGATTTTGGCGGCAGCAGCAACGGTGTTCAGGGTGGCAGGAGCCACAACCTTGTTGTCGTGCTCAGCGATTACCAAGATAGTCATGATTAGATTACCTTCGCTTCGTTTTTCAGTTTCTCGACCAGTTCAGCCACCGACTTGACCTTGATACCCGCGCTGCGTGCCGCCGGCGCTTCGACTTTCAGGGTCTTGTTGGTGGAGGCGGTGGAAACGCCCAAAGCGTCCGGAGTCAGCACTTCGAGAGGCTTCTTCTTGGCTTTCATGATGTTTGGCAGGGACGCGTAGCGCGGCTCGTTCAAACGCAGGTCGGTGGTGACGATGGCCGGCAGTTTCAGGGAAACCGTCTGCGCGCCGCCGTCGATTTCGCGGGTCACGGCAACAGTATCGCCGCTGACTTCGACTTTCGAAGCGAATGTACCCTGACCGTAGCCGCTCAATGCAGCGAGCATCTGGCCAGTCTGGTTGTTGTCGCTGTCGATGGCTTGTTTGCCGAGGATCACCAGCTGAGGCTGTTCCTTGTCGACAACAGCTTTCAACAACTTGGCAACCGCCAGGGAAGTCAGATCTTCAGCGGATTCGACGAGGATGGCGCGGTCGGCACCCAGAGCCAGCGCGGTGCGCAGTTGCTCTTGAGCGGTGGACGGGCCGATGGAGACGACGACGATTTCAGTCGCAACGCCTTTCTCTTTCAGACGTACGGCTTCTTCCACTGCGATTTCGCAGAACGGGTTCATCGACATCTTGACGTTAGCGAGGTCGACGCCGGAATTGTCCGCCTTGACACGAACCTTGACGTTGTAATCCACAACGCGTTTGACAGCTACAAGAACCTTCATGGATTCCTCGTTACTCTCCGGTGAAAAGAAAGTCGCCTAGGCGAACCTGGCGGTTGATGCTCATCGGCGCAAGGGCACCTCTAAAAACGCTGGCAGGTGTATCGGGTGAACGTTGCTCACGACGCTGATAACCGTTCGTCAGTGGTGACCGACGAGTCATTCATTATCGCGGCGTGTAAACTGCGCGCCTGACCTGCGCTGCGCATCACCTTATACTGCCATCGCCCTGTCTTTAGAGGTGCTCTTGAAACCAACAGCCAGCCTACGGCGAGCGCAAAACCGCCCGTATCTTGACCGGAACGCCTATTCCGGTCAATACGGCAAAATAGCCGTTCATAAGCCGCGTGACTTTGATTTCTCTGGGTTTGAGCCAATTCAAACAAACGTTTGTATTGGACGCTAGGAGTGGTGTAGATATAATGCGCCACCTAGAGAGAAAGGTGGGTCATCCATTGTCCCTTCCGGCAGTTGCCGGAGGAAATAATGGATGCGACACCAAACCTCCAATTAGAAAAAACTGTTGAGCCTTGAGTAGGAGATAGCCTGTGGAACGCGAATACATGGAATTCGACGTGGTCATCGTCGGTGCCGGCCCCGCTGGCCTGTCCGCCGCCTGCCGTTTGAAGCAGAAGGCCGCCGAAGCCGGTAAGGAAATCAGCGTCTGCGTGGTCGAAAAAGGCTCCGAAGTCGGTGCTCACATCCTGTCCGGTGCCGTATTCGAACCACGCGCCCTGAACGAACTGTTCCCGGACTGGAAAGAACTCGGCGCGCCGCTGAATACGCCAGTCACACGCGATGACATCTTCGTTCTGAAAAACGCCGACAGCGCGCAGAAGATTCCTGACCTCTTTGTGCCCAAGACCATGCACAACGAAGGCAACTACATCATCTCCCTGGGCAACCTGTGCCGTTGGCTGGCTCAACAGGCCGAGAACCTGGGCGTGGAAATCTACCCGGGCTTCGCCGCCCAGGAAGCACTGTTCGATGAGAACGGCGTGGTTCGCGGGATCATCACCGGCGACCTGGGTGTTGACCGTGAAGGCAATCCGAAAGAAGGCCTGTACACCCCGGGCATGGAACTGCGTGCCAAGTACACGCTGTTCGCCGAAGGTTGCCGCGGCCACATCGGCAAGCAGCTGATCAAGCGCTTCAACCTCGACAGCGAAGCCGACGCCCAGCATTACGGCATCGGCCTGAAAGAAATCTGGGAAATCGACCCGGCCAAGCACCAGCCAGGCCTGGTGGTCCACACCGCCGGTTGGCCGTTGGACATCATGGGCACCGAGAACACCGGTGGCTCGTTCCTCTATCACTTGGAAAACAACCAGGTGGTGGTCGGCCTGATCGTCGATCTTTCCTACAGCAACACCTTCCTGTCGCCGTTCGACGAGTTCCAGCGCCTCAAGCATCACCCGGTGCTCAAGCAATACCTGGAAGGCGGCAAGCGCATCAGTTACGGCGCGCGTGCGATCTCCAAAGGCGGCCTGAACTCGCTGCCGAAAATGGTCTTCAAGGGTGGCGCGCTGATCGGTTGCGACCTCGGTACCCTGAACTTCGCCAAGATCAAAGGCAGCCACACCGCGATGAAGTCCGGCATGCTTGCCGCTGACGCCGTGGCCGACGCGCTGTTTGCTGAAAAGGACGGCACCGAAGAGCTGACCACTTATGTCGACGCCTTCAAGAAGAGCTGGCTGTATGACGAACTGTTCGCCAGCCGTAACTTCGGCCCGGCGATCCACAAGTTCGGCGCCATCGTTGGCGGCGGTTTCAACTGGCTCGACCAGAACATCTTCGGCGGCAAACTGCCGTTCACCCTGCACGACACCAAGCCGGATTACGCTTGCCTGAAACTGGCGGCCGACTGCAAGAAGATCGACTACCCGAAACCGGACGGCAAGATCAGCTTCGACAAACTCAGCTCGGTGTTCATCTCGGGGACCAACCACGAAGAAGAGCAGCCTTGCCACTTGAAGCTGGCCGACGCGAGCATTCCGATCGCCAAGAACCTGCCAATGTACGATGAACCTGCCCAGCGTTACTGCCCGGCCGGCGTGTACGAAGTCGTCACCCAGGAAGACGGCGAGAAGCGCTTCCAGATCAACGCCCAGAACTGCGTTCACTGCAAGACCTGCGACATCAAGGATCCTGCACAGAACATCACCTGGGTGGCGCCGGAAGGCTCCGGTGGCCCGACTTACCCGAATATGTAAGTCGAACGCCTGAACATCAAGGCTCCCGACATGGGGGCCTTTTTGTTGCCCGATGAAAGTTACAGCGGGCGTAATCTTCAAGGACGCCTTCGCGGGCAAGCCTCGCTCCTACGGTGATGTGTCGTCCACGAAACCCTGTAGGAGCGAGGCTTGCCCGCGAACACCGCGAAGCGGTGCCAGACATCAAGCAGCCCGCTCATCCCCGGGATTGCGTTCGAAATAGCGCTTGTACTCGCGACTGAACTGCGACGTGCTCTGATACCCCACCCGATGCGCCACCTGGGCCACGCCCAAGCCTTCGCCCAGCAACAACTGCTGGGCCCTGAGCAAGCGCAAACGCTTCAAATACTGCACCGGCGACAACAAGGTGCTGCGTTTGAAATGCTCATGAAACGTCGACGCGCTCATGTTCGCGCAACTGGCCAGGGTCTCGACATTCAGCGGCTCGGTGTAATGCGCATGCAGATGACTCAGGGACGCCGCGATCCGGGCGAACTGCCCCTGTTGTTCCACCAGCGCGCGCAATACATCGGCTTGCGGTCCCCGCAACGCCACGAACAACAATTCACGCAAACGCGCCGGGCCCATGATCTGGCATTCCAGCGGATCGTGCAGGCAGCGCAACAAGCGTTCCACACAACCGCGCATGGCATCGTCGAGCACCGCCGAGGTCATGGACTCGGGCGTCTGCGCGGGAACAGTGCGCCCCGGCGACAGCCCCATGGCCAATACCAACTCACCGAGCATTACCCGGTCAATGGCGATGGAAACGCCCAGCATCGGGCCATCCGGTGCCGAAAACGTTTCGCACTCGAAGGGCACCGGCAACGCCTGAATCAGGTAATGCCCGGCCCCGTACTCAAGCGTACGCGGGCCCAGATACGCCAACTTGCTGCCTTGGGCGATGATGACCAGGCTTGGCTCGTAGATTTGCGGGCCACGGGCGACATCACAACTGGCGCGCAAAACCTGCACACCCGGCAACGCTGTGGAAGCGAAACCGTCGCGATTAGTCAAAGGCTGAATCAGCGAAACCAGGGTGGCATTGGCATCGAGATGACGGGTCAACAACATGGGGAGCTCTTCACAAAAAGTCGCGCAAAAAGGGATGAAAGCATCATCGCAGGTCTGACCGCCAATGCGACCAATCAACGGTGCATGCCGGAGGATTAGGCATGACACCCGGAGGAATCGCCATGGCCGATAACCCGTGCGGCGCCCAGAATTGCTCGCCTCACCTGTCACCGCTTTTGCGAGGTTCACCATGTACACCGCCATCGGATACGCCGCTCAATCAGCCACCACTCCCCTCGCCCCGATGAAATTCGAACGCCGCAGCCCACGTGCCGACGACATTGCGATCGACATTCTCTACTGTGGCGTCTGCCATTCCGACATCCATCAGGCCCGCAACGAGTGGGGCATTGCTGTTTACCCACTGATGCCCGGCCACGAAATCGTAGGCAAAGTTACCGCCGTCGGTGCGAACGTTACTAAACACAAAGTCGGCGACCTAGTCGGGGTCGGCTGCATGGTCGACTCGTGCCGCCACTGCGAAGCCTGTCAGGCGGATCTGGAGCAATACTGCCTGGAAGGTCCGACCATGACGTATGCCACCCCGGACCGGGTCGATGGCAGCAACACCATGGGCGGTTACTCCGACAGCATCGTGGTCAGCGAGCACTTTGTCGTGCGCATCCCGGAGCAACTTGACCCGGCCAGCGCCGCGCCGATTCTGTGCGCCGGCATCACTACCTACTCGCCACTCAAGCACTACGGCGTCAAGGCCGGTGACAAGGTCGGGATTCTCGGCATGGGTGGCCTCGGCCACATGGGCATCAAATTCGCCAAGGCGATGGGCGCTGAAGTGACGTTGTTCACCCGTTCGGCGAGCAAGGCTGAAGAAGGCCGTCGTCAGGGCGCGGACCACGTGATCGTGTCCACCGACGCAGAACAGATGAAAGCCGCCGCAGGACATTTCGACTTCCTGCTGGACACCATTCCGGTGCAGCACGACCTCAATCCCTACCTCGATACACTGCGTTTCGACGGCGTGCACATTCTGGTGGGCTTGATCGAACCGATCGATCCACCGGTGCACGCTGCCAAACTGGTATTGGGTCGTCGCGTGTTGGCCGGCTCGCTGATCGGCGGCATCGCCGAAACCCAGGAAGTGCTGGATTTCTGCGCCGAGCACGGCATCACCTGCGACATCGAAATGCTCGACATCCGCCAGATCAACGAGGCTTACACCCGCATGATTGCCGGTGACGTGAAGTACCGCTTCGTGATCGACATGGCAACGCTGAAGGTCTAAACCTTCAAGCCAAGCTCCGCCGACAGCCGGGCTGTGACCCCTTTGATCAGGGGAATCAGCTCGGCCATTTTTTCCAATGGCATGTACGGCACGGTGCTGGCGATGCTGATGCCGGCGACGATGCGCTTGCTGGCATCGCGGATCGGCGCCGCCACGCAACGGATCGACGGTTCGTTGTCTTCCAGGTCGAAGGCGTACCCGCCGACCACGTACTCGATCATGCGCTGCTGAAACTGCTCCCAGGATTGCTCCGGGTGCTGCGGCCAGAACTGATTTTTCCCACCCACCGGCAAGCTGATTTCATACAGCCGTTGCCATTCTTCCTGCGTGTCATCGAGCATCAGCGCCTTACCGATCCCGGTACGCGCCAATGGCATGCGATGACCGACCCGCGAACGCATTTCCGGACCGTTGCGCCCCGGATTCTTGTGCAGGTACAACACCTCGTCGCCTTCACGAATCGCCAGGTGAATGGTGTCGCCGGTCAACGCCGACAACTCATCCAGATACGGCCCGGCCAGCGTCACCAGTGGCAACTCTTCACGAGCCTGGAAACCCAGCTCGATCAGTTTCGGCCCCAGCAGATAACCGACTTGCGGCACCACCCGCAAATAACGTTCATCCACCAGGCAGCTGGCCAGACGATGAGTGGTGCTGCGCGTTGTGCCGATTAGCCGGGCGATTTCCTTGAGATCGCGGGCGCCACTGGCCACGGCCTGAACCACACCCAAACCACGAAGCAGTGTCTGGGTGCCGGTCGGCGCGGCGTCCTTGGCGATTTTTGGGGCGTCTTCCTGCATATCCAGCCTTTACCGTTGAGCGAGTGAACGGGCGGCATTATGGTCGCCCGATGGCCGCGACTACAACTTGATACGCTCGACCTTGCCCACCAACAACACGTAGGAAAGCGCACCTAACAACGCCAGAACCGAGATATAGGTAATCGCCGGGGCAAACGAATCACCGGAGGCGAGAAAACCGATGACGATCGGCGTGGTAATCGCCGCCAGGTTGCCGATGAAATTGAACACGCCACCAGTCAATCCAAGCAAGCGCGCCGGGGCCAGGGTCGACACCAGCGACCAGGTGATCGAGGCCAGGCCGTTGCCGAAGAAGGCCAGCGCAAGGAAGGCAATCACCAGCGGCGTCGACTCAACGAAGTTGGCACCGATGATCGAGGTGGAAATCAGCAGGCCGCCAATGATTGGCAATTTGCGAGCGAAACCCACCGTGTAACCGCGACGGATCAAGAAGTCGGAGAAAAAACCCGAACACAACACGCCCACGAAAGCGGCGAGAAACGGCAGTGACGCCAGCAAGCCAGACTTGATGAAGTCCATGCCGCGGTATTTCACCAGATAGGTGGGGAACCACGTCAGGAAAAACCACAACGTCGAATTGAGGCAAAACTGGCCCAGGTAAATGCCCCACAACTTGCGTTTGCTCAGGACAATCCCGAGGTCGACCCAGCTGAATTTCGCCTTGGTCTTGGCAGCTTCAGCCTGGATATCCACCAACCCGCCGCCCTCGCGGATCAGCTCGATTTCAGCGTCGTTGGCGCCCTTGAAATCCCGTGGTTCGCGGTACACCGCGTACCAAATCACCGCCCAAATGATACCCACCGCACCGGTGCTGACAAACACCATGTGCCAGCCATATTGGTGTTGTAGCCAGGCGAGCACCGGCGTCAGGAACGCCAGCCCGACGAACTGCCCGGAGGTGTAGAAACCAATGGCCGTGGCGCGTTCGCGCTCGGGGAACCAGGTCGTCACCACACGGCTGTTGATCGGATACGCCGGTGCTTCCAGCGCACCAACGGCCATGCGCAGCACGAACAGCGCGATGAAGCTGGCAGCGAAGCCGAGCATCACCGTGGCCAGCGACCACAGCAGCAATGCGACGCTATACAGGATGCGTGGCGGCACCCGGTCCACCAGCCAGCCGCCGGGGATCTGCATGGCGGCGTAAGTCCAGCCGAACGCGGAAAAGATCAGCCCGACATGGATCGGATCGATGCCCAGGTCGCTGGTCAGCGCCGGGGCGGCAATGGACAGGTTGCTGCGGTCCAGGTAGTTGATCACCACGGTGATGAACAACAGGACCATGATGAAAAACCGCTTGCGGCTCGGCGCCGCCAACGACGCCTGCCCGGTGAGGGTTTGCGGTTGCATGAGAGGTGCCTCTTCTTATGTTTATTGAGGTCGATGTGAAATCGGGTTTGCCGCAAATCTCCCTGTCCATGGAGATCAAACTGTGGGAGCCAGCCTGCTGGCGATAGCGTTGTGTCAGTCACCAAGAATGCTGGGAGTGCCGACCAAATCGCCAGCAGGCTGGCTCCCACAGGGATTTGCGGTGGGTCAGGGAGAACTCACCACTCGGCAAAACTGCCATCGGCATGACGCCAGATCGGGTTGCGCCAGCGGTGGCCGACGGCGGCGCGCTCGATCACGTATTCCTCGTTGATCTCGATGCCCAGGCCCGGGCCGTTGGGGATCTTCACGAAGCCTTTGTCGTAGTCGAACACCCGTGGATCTTTCACATAATCGAGCAGGTCATTGCTCTCGTTGTAATGGATGCCCAGGCTCTGTTCCTGGATGAACGCGTTGTAGCAAACCGCGTCCAGTTGCAGGCACGCCGCCAGGGCAATCGGGCCCAACGGGCAATGCAGCGCCAGTGCCACGTCGTAGGCTTCGGCCATGTTGGCGATCTTGCGCGTTTCGGTGATGCCACCTGCATGGGAAGCATCCGGCTGGATGATGTCGACGTAGCCTTCGCTGAGCACTCGCTTGAAATCCCAACGCGAGAACAACCGCTCGCCGAGGGCAATCGGTGTGCTGGTCAGCGGTGCCAGTTCTTTCAGCGCTTCGTAGTTTTCGCTGAGCACCGGCTCTTCGATGAACATCAGTTTGTACGGGTCGAGTTCCTTCATCAGCACCTTGGCCATGGGCTTGTGCACCCGACCATGGAAGTCCACGCCGATGCCGACATTCGGGCCGACGGCATCGCGTACGGCGGCGACGTTGGCCAAGGCCAGGTCGACCTTTTCAAAGGAGTCGAGGAATTGCAGTTCTTCGGTGCCGTTCATTTTCACCGCTGTGAAACCACGGCTGACCGCTTCTTTCGCGGCACGTGCAGTGTCCGCTGGACGATCACCACCGATCCACGAGTAAACGCGAATTTTGTCGCGCACCTGACCACCCAACAGATCGCTGACCGACACACCCAGAGCCTTGCCCTTGATGTCCCACAACGCCTGATCGATGCCGGCCAGGGCGCTCATGTGGATCGCGCCGCCACGGTAGAAGCCACCGCGGTAAAGCACGGTCCAGATGTCTTCGATGTTGCGTGGGTCTTTGCCGATCAGGTAGTCGGACAATTCCTCAACCGCAGCAGCGACGGTGTGTGCGCGGCCTTCGACCACGGGCTCACCCCAACCGGTCACGCCCTCGTCGGTTTCGACCTTGAGGAAGCACCAGCGCGGCGGAACGATGAAGGTAGTGAGTTTGGTGATTTTCATCTATTGCCTCTCTTATTAGATGCAGCGCTCGCAGCGCCAAAAAGTCTTAACGCAAAGCATTCCATGCAGCGACATACGCCTTGGCGTTTACTGCCACTTGCTCAGGTGTCATGCCCGGTTTGAACAACCCGGAACCCAGCCCGAAACCTTTGACACCTGCCTCGATAAACACCTGCATGTTGTCTGGCGTAATCCCGCCCACCGGCACCAGCACCGTCCCTGCCGGCAACACCGCCAGCCAGGCTTTCACAACGGCGGGGCCCATTTGTTCGGCCGGGAACATCTTCAGCACATCCGCCCCTTCGGCCAATGCAGCAAAGGCTTCGGTCGGCGTCGCCACACCCGGCGACAGGAACAGCCCCGCCGCTTTCGCGGCGCGCAACACCTTGGCATCGCTGTGGGGCATGACGATCACTTGGCCGCCCGCCGCTTTCACTTGCTCGACCTGCTCCGGCGTCAGCACCGTGCCTGCACCGATCAGGCAATCGGCGGGTAACGTACTGCGCAGGATGCGGATACTTTCGTACGGCTCGGGGGAATTAAGCGGCACTTCAATGACGCGAAATCCGGCCGAGTACAGGACTTCGCCGACGGCTGCCGCTTCTTGCGGGCGCAGGCCACGCAGGATCGCGATCAGTCCGTTTTGTGCCAGTGCTTGCTTGAGCATGTCAGACCTCCAGTCAGGTTTAACGGGATGGGGGTGTCGTGATCAGTCCGGCGGCGACCGCCAACTGCCACAACCCGCGTTCGGTGGCCTGCTCGGCCAGAGTCACCCGGGCAAAGCCGCAAGCGTCGAGTGCCCGGTTGTAGCGGGCGCAGAGTTGAGTATTTCCGATGAGGATGATCGACGGCAGATGGACGCTGTTGCGCCGACGCCGCTGAACGTTGGCCAGGGCTGACAGTTCATGGCCGATCAACAGGCCGGACAGATAATCCGGCTGCGCGACGGCGCTCAGTTCGCCGGTCAGCCCCAGACTGCGAGCACTGAACAATGTCGACAGCGGTCCGATCTCGCCGTCCGCCGACAGGGCCACCCGTACGCCGCGATCAAACGCTTCGCCATCGAAAGACCCGCCGCGCTGCTGAGTGCGCCCCAGAATGCTGTGTTCGCTGAGGACGGCGAAGACTTCGCCCGTCATGAAAGTATCGAAATGCACGATGCAGCCGTCGGCCACTTCCACCCATTTCGAATGGCTGCCCGGCAAGCCGATCAACAGATCGTTGCCCGCCCCGCTCGGCAGATGCTGCAACACGCCGAGGACCTGGGTTTCCTCGCCGCGCATCACGTTCGGCAAGCGCGAACGCTGAATCACGCCCGGCACGATGTGCACATCGACACCGCGAAGACTGCGAACGATTTGTAGGGAGGTTCCGAGATTGGCGACGTTCGCCGGCGTGTCGCAGTAGGCCGCTTCGCGCCAGCCCTGAGCACTGCCGACCATGCCGCAAGCAATCACCGGCAAATCGGGCTGCGCGTCAAGCCAGTCACCGCACGCCTCATCGAAGGCCAATTCAAAACCGTCGGCGCATGCCTGGCCGGCGATGATTCGCGGCATCCTGGGCAGCTGCATGATCCCGGACGACAGCGAGCGCTGTTCCAGCACCTGGCCACCGAAGCCGAGTTTGTAAGCACGTAATGAGGTTGTCCCCCAATCGAGCGCGATCAATTGCGCCAGCATCGCTTCACCTGTTTTGTTTTTTGGCAGTGAGTGAGCTGGACTATAAACCTGGGCGGAGACAAATCTCAATATATAAATATCATTCCCATATTATGGGATATACAAACACCCTTCCAGGCCAAAGCCCTGCGACGCAGCCTCACTCGCCGTGTGGGTGAAACCGCCGATATTGCGGATTTCAGTCAGGGAATACGTACTGGAAAATGGCCTTCTATGAAGGGAAGGCGGTGCTTTAAAGATCAGCGTGCGGCAGGCGCTTGATGGTGTTTGCTATGCGGAAACTGGGAAGCGAGTGAGTAATAAGGCTGCCTGCCCTTGAAAAACAGCGAGCCTAACCGGTGAGTTCTATATTTTAATTTTTGGTGGCAGCCTTCAATAACTCCCCGGATGGTACATGCATGATGTTCGAGAAATACGTTTTGTACGTAGTAGTGTGAACTCTGAACACACAAGAAAAATAATCACGACCTTCCAACAACGGGACTAATGCTTCCCCTTGCAAATACTTCTCTCCTCCCTTGCCACTTTCAGACTCGCGAAAAATTACGTCAGCTTTATAGGTAACTTGTGGATCATCTACAACCCTTTCGACAAAGCCGAAACCGGAACGCCTAATGTGATGAGCCTGAGAAAAATCCATATCATCCTCCAGCGAACATACAAGCCCTTCACCAATTCGCGATTTGAACAACTCAAGAATTGCTATATCAGACGTAAAATAAATCTGATAGATACTTGTATCTCCAAATTGTTCAATTTTTGAGTACTGGAGTGTAGCGATAGGCTTTCCGTGATTTAAAGAACAAGCCGAACACATTAAAATCACAAAAAAAATAAATAGCTTACGCACTTAAACATCACTCCCTGAAATAGTTTAAAATCGATTCATTGAATATCTGACGAGCCGACTTCCCGGTCGGCAACACCTGCATGAACATCAGGTCGGCATCCGCGTGATTGATGTCGACCTTACCCATAACATTAGGGCCTTGCGTGACTTCCCATTGCTCACCAAAATCTGCAACCAGATCCGAAAAATTCCAATCGGTAGCAGCGGCTCGAATGTTAACCCAGTATTCAGCTTTCGGCTTTGGCTCTCGCCTGTAAATATTTGATATTCCGTAAACGATTTTACCCTCACCTACAGGATCCAATGTCATCAACATCCTTACTTTAAACCCTCTATCGGTCAACACACTGGATAGATGAGCGCCATTCCATCCGCCAAGACTATGACCAACAATGTAAATCGCCGTAGAGCAATTAGGTATTCGACTGATCACATTCCGCTCTAAGCCCTCATCACTAATAAATGCATTGTAGCTGAGAAGCCATGAAGGGCAGCGATTCAACATATTAAACTTTGCTGCATCCGCAACAGCTATATTACGAACATATCCAATATTGTTATTTGGACCAGTAAGATAATAACTTTCCTGATCTCCCGCACCACCGATAAAAAATATAACCAGATCCCGCACCCCAACAGAAACTTGCTTGACAGAATGATCTGTCTTGCACGTAAGCGTATGAGTTTTTACCTCTCTTTTCGCCAAGGGTGCTTCTACCGTCGCGTTTTCATCGGCCATCCTTGATCACTCCACAAACAATTTAATAGTTTCAGCCAAATGCGAACTGACGGTATGGGTAAACCCGGACGCATCCGTGATGCCATGCTCTTCGCTGCCGTCACCACGCTGAATGGTGTAGGGGTGATAGGGAACGGGCTCTCCAGTTGCCTCATTGACCACTTGCAACCTGTCCGTGAAATGCACCGGCATCGGCAGCAATCCACTAAACGCCGCCCCTCCGCCACTCTGGCCAATAATGATTGTGCCAGAGCCGCCAACCACCACGTTGCCATGCCCGCCGGTACTGTCGAGCGTTGCGGCGTTGAGGCCGTTGATGAATACCGTGCCGGAGATGGCTCCGGTGATCGGGCTGCCGCAGGCGGATTTGTCGGTCATGCGGGCAGCCGCGAGGCCATCGAAGAACACGTCCGGGGAGCCAGAGACGATCGGATTGGTGCCATGGCCCGGCAATGGGCATGCGGTCGGGTCGGTGACGCGCGCAGCGGGTTTTCCACTCAAGTCAAAGCTCCTTGCTTCTGAGATTCAGGGTGAGGCTGATGGATATCGATGTCGGTCGCGGCAAAGCGCCAGCGGTTATCGACCGGGTCGAACAGCGCGTGGCAATCGTTATGGCTGTCGGAGGATGAAACGTTGTGAAGGGTTTGCCAGGCCTCGGCGACTTGCCATTCCAGAGCCGCATCCGAGATGCTGTCGAGGTCGTTGAGCACGGCGTTGTAGTCACGCAACCCGATCCGGTCATAGGACGCCTGCAGCAGGCTGGCCATCTGCGGGCCGAAGTCGATGTAATGCTCTGCGGTCCATTGGCCGATGTCGGAATAGACGTACCAGCCCATGGGCAGCAACGTGCCGTCGTTCAATAACGATTGATCCGCCAGGGCAACGAAGCCACAGCAGACGTGCAGCGTCAGCCAGCCCTGATGTTCCTGGATAAACGGGTTTGGATCGAACGTTCGAAGCGGTACGACGCGGTACTCCTCAAGACCACGACTACGCGTCATCAACTCGGCGTCCAGACGCGAGACGAACGCCCGGATCGCCTTACCGCCCGTGCGGTTGAGGGTGCAAAGGATGTCCACCGGCTGGCGATGGAGGTCGTCCGTGGAGCCTAGGTTTTTCGCCAGGCCATACAAACGCAGAGTCGCCCGAAGTCCGCTCATCGCCGGTCACTCATTGACGCGGCGAAGGCTCCACGGGCGTGGAGAAAGAGTGCCAAAGGCATTGCAGGTGTCGTCCGTGAGCGCGCAAAGGGCGCACAGAATGCCGGACTAAAGCGGTGCGAACAACCGATTCATATCAGATTGCCAGCAACGATCAACGTCCCTCGGCAAACTCGCGCAACACCGCCCCATCCATCCGATACCGCACCCACTCTTCCTGCGGTTGTGCGCCGAGGGATTTGTAGAATTCGATCGCCGGTTTGTTCCAGTCCAGCACGCTCCATTCGAAACGGCCGCAGTCATTGGCGCAGGCGATTTTCGCCAAATGGCGCAGCAAGGTTTTACCGGCGCCGCCGCCCCGTTGTTCGGGAGTGATGTAGAGGTCTTCGAGGTACAGGCAGTTGCTGCCCAACCAAGTGGAATAGCTGAAAAAGAACACCGCAAAGCCGATCGGCAGGCCATCGCGCAGGCAAATCAGGCCATGGGCGGTGGCGCCTTCGCTGAACAGGCTGCGCTCGATGTCGGCGACGCTGGCGATGACTTCGTGGCGGGCACGTTCGAAGTCGGCCAGTTCAGTGATGAACGCGAGGATTTGCGGAGCATCGCTGGGGGTTGCCGGGCGGATTTCGATCGTCATGGACGTGCCTTGTGAAAAGTTGAAAACGCCATACTAAGTCCGCGCGCGGCGCTCGTCACATTTGATAGCACTGTGGCGAGGGAGCTTGCTCCCGTTCGGCTGCAAAGCAGTCGCAAAGCTGGCGACGCCGATCTAACTGAAATACCGTGTCGTCTGGGGGTGGGGCTGCTGTGCAGCCCAGCGGGAGCAAGCTCCCTCGCCACAAAAGCGTTTCCACACTAAAGGACTTTTATGACCGCTATCGCTTTTGCGCCTCTGCATAATCTGGCCTCAAGCCTGCTGCCCCACGCGCTGGAGCCTGGCGAGGATGGCGCCCATGATCTGTCCCACTTGCAGCGGGTGTGGCACAACGTGCGCACGCTTCATGCGCAAGAAGGCGGTGATCTTGAGGTACTGCTGGCCGCCGTGCTGTTGCACGATTGTGTGGCGGTGGAGAAGAACTCGCCACTGCGCTCACAGGCATCACGACTGGCGGCGCAGAAAGCTTCGACCGTACTGATAGCCCTGGATTGGCCTGGCGCAAAAATCACAGCAGTCGTTCACGCCATCGAAGCCCACAGCTTCAGCGCCAACATCACGCCCACCACCCTCGAAGCGAAAATCATCCAGGACGCCGACCGCCTGGACTCCCTTGGTATGCTCGGCGTGGCACGTACCTTCTACATCGCCGGGCGCATGGGCAGTGCGTTGTATGACCCTTTGGACCCAGAAGCAAAAGAACGGGACTACAACGACAAGCGCTTTTGCCTCGATCATTTCCAGACCAAACTGCTGCACCTGGCGGACGGTTTCCAAACGACCACCGGTCAACGTCTGGCACAGATTCGCCACGAACGCCTGAAGGGTTTCATGGAGCTGTTCAAGGAAGAAATCGGCGTCTGCCCAGAGCATTACTCCGGTCTGCGCTAACCCTGAAATCGGTAACCACAGACCTATCATCGATACCTTGCGTGATAGATAGATGACATTCGCTTCTATCAGGTCAAGAGACGACTCATGTCTACCGCCGCCCCACCCGTCTCAAGCAGGTTGTTCAGTCTGTTCTGCCTCGCCAGCTATTTGTTGTCGTTGTCCTATGGCTCGACTTTTCTACTGTCGTTGCTCATTGGCTCTCGCGGTGGCAACGAACTCGATGCCGGCAGCGTGATTTCGGCGGCGATGCTCAGCACCTTTGCGGCAGTGATTGTTTCCGGTCACTTGTCCGACCTGCTCGGCGCGGCGCGCTCCATTGCACTGTTCAGCCTCTTACTGGTGGCCGCCAGCCTGGGATTTGCCTTGACGCCTGGCTTTGGCAATCTGCTGCTGTTTTTTGGACTGATGCTAGGGTTGGGCTGGGGCGTTTTCTACACGCTCGGACCGATCATCGTCGCGAGTCTGGTGACGCCTGCGCAACGGGCTAAATACTTTGCGCTGCTGTCGGGCAGCATGATGACCGGGATCGGCAGCGGTCCATTGTTGGGCCGCGCAGCCAGCGCTCTCGGGTATCCGGTGACGGCAGCGTTTTACCTCGCGGCGCTGGCCAGCCTGATCGGTGCTTTGCTGTTCTGGCGGCTGGATGCCCAGCTCAAGAAAACACCCTCGGCATCAGCGTCAGTCGCACGAATATCCTGGCACACAACGGCTCGGGTATTGTCCTCCAGAGCCGTGTTCCCGATCATCATGGTCGGCCTCGGCGGTTGTGTATTCGGTGGTCTGTCGAGTTTTCAAACCAGTTACGCGACGTCCCGTTCACTTGATTATTCGCTGTTCTTTTTCGGCTTCATGGGCGCGGCGATCAGCAGCCGTATGTTGATTGCCGGGTTCGTGGTCAAACGCGATCCATTGCGTGCCTCCTGCCTGTTGTCGGGCCTGATGATGGTTTCGATCCTGATGTTCGGTTTTGTCGTCGATGACGGATTCAGCTACGTGCTGGCGGCGATGATGCTCGGGGTGGGTTATGGGCTGACGTATTCGGTAATCAATGGCCTGGCGGCGAACGAAGCACCGTCCGGCAGCACCTCGCAGTCCTTGCTGTTGTTCAGCCTGTCCTACTTCGTCGGCGTGTTCGGCTTTCCGTTGCTGGCCGGCAGAATCATCGTCGAACACGGGATGATGACACTGTTGCTCACGGTACTGACGGTCGCCCTGCTGAACTGGCTGATCACCGTAGGTCGGTTGATCTGGCGTCACGTGAGCAGGATCAAATCGTTGCAGCAGGCCTAGGGGGGCATTCTCAATGAGTTTCCCCGCTGCGCCGGAAACTCATTGAGAACACCCCCTGGACCGCTCGTCGTTCATCAGGCACCAATCCAGGTTAGCGAGGACCAATATCGGGTAAGGATTCTAATCAACGGAGACGACACCATGACCACGTCCCGACTGACCGCCCTCGCTCTTACCACGCTGCTCTCCTCTGTCGCGTTCGCCGCGACCAGCTCTTCCGGGACCGACCCGAGCGACCCACTTCAAAGGCCCGAATCTGCGACCACCCAAGGTATCGACAGCGGTCGATCGCCTTCTCCGACGGCCACAGACCCACGGATTTATCACGACGAGGCGGACGGACAGGGCGGGATGAATACACCCGGCCCCCAGACTCCCGATAACGCCGGAACCGGCATCGGCTCGAAAACCACCACCGGAGGCTCGGGCTCCGAAGGCCTTGGCACCCGTCCATAAAATCGCCGATACGAGCGACCTGCAATACCTATCCGTCCTAACGAAGAGGTAACCATGAACGTCGATAAAAACCTGGAAAAAGAAGTCCTGACCCGTCTGCTACACGCCCACCCAAATGGCTTGGGCAAGGAGGTTCTGGACAATTACCGGGGGGAGAAAGTCGTGGCCAGCACCCTCGCCACTCTGCAGGATCGCGGGCTGATCCAGCACGGTCATGTGATCTGCAACGAAGCCGGCGAGCACTCGCTGAACCTGCCGATCAAACTCAGCGCCGCTGGGGTTGAAGCGGCGCGCAAGCTGGATGTCTAACCGAGTAGGCGCTGCTTTGAATGTTTGAAAAGCAAAGATCGCAGGCTTCGCCAGCGCCTACAACCAGGAGAAATCCCATGCCTCGTGGAAGCAAAGACAAATACACCGCCGAGCAAAAACGCAAGGCCGAACACATCGAAGAAAGCTACGAGCACAAAGGCGTGTCGAAAGATGAAGCCGAAGCTCGCGCCTGGGCCACGGTGAACAAGCAGTCGGGCGGAGGTGAACGCGCCGGCGGCTCCGGGCGCAAGAAGCCGGCCAGCGCCAAGTCTGCAGATCGCAAGGAGTCAGCCCGACGTGCGGTGGCCACCCGTGAAGGCAAGCCGCGCAACAGCAAGGCTTCGCGCGATACGCAAACAGTGGACAGCCTGAAGAAAGAAGCCCGGGCGAAGAAGATTCCGGGGCGCTCGAGCATGCGCAAGCAGGAGTTGATCGAGGCGTTGCGCAAGGCCGGGTAAGGGTTCGGATTTGATGGTGAGTTTGAGGGCCTCTTCGCGAGCAAGCCCGCTCCCACAGTTGATTCGTGTGAATCGCAATATTAGCGGCTGGCATAGATCCACTGTGTAAGCGAGCCTGCTCGCGATAGCGGTCAATCAGACGCCATAGGTCTCCCGAATCAATACATCCACCTCAACCGCCCCCGGCGAAGTCGCCGGCCCCCAACGAGTGACGGCCAAAGCAGCTGCCGCGTTGGCCCGCCGCGCCGCGTCTATCGCCGACAAACCTTGCGCCAACCCCGCAACCAACACCCCGGCATGGGCATCCCCCGCACCGTTGCTGTCGACAGCCGTGACCTTGAATCCCGGCACATGCTGACGGTCACCCTGCTGGCTGATCCAGCACCCCTGCGGCCCATCGCGAACCACCATCAAGGCGTCCGTCGGCAAATGATCCGCCAGCCTATTCAACACCTCGGTAATGTCTGACGTCCCGGTAAATCGCTGCGCCTCGACACGGTTGCTGGTCCACAGATCGATGCGCGGCAACAAGGCTTTCATCAGCGGCGCGTCCGGCGAATCCACCAACGGCCCCGGATCGAACACCACCTTGACCCCGTCTGGCAAATCCAGCACCCAATCCACCAACGCCTGAGCCTTGCCGCCATGCAGCAGGCTATAGCCGCTGACATAGACAAAATCGCCCGCCTCGATCGCCACGCTCGCCAGGCATTCGGCGGTCAATTCGCTTTCGGCACCGATGCAGGAAATGAACGTGCGCTCAGCCGAAGCTTCGGTCAGCGCGACACACAGCCCGGTGTCGCGCTCAGTGCTCTGATCAATGCCGATCCGAATGCCTTCAGCCGTCATCGCCTCTCGGGCCATGTCGCCGAAACGGCCCTTGCCATGGCCACCGAGGTAGACCACCGGCAAGCCGTTTCGCCGGGCCGCAGCCATCACATTGAAGCCACCGCCAGCTTCGAAACGGGCGGATTGCGCCAGCACGTCACCGCCCGATTGAGGCAATTTATCCACGGCCATGACCAGGTCGATCATGACCTGGCCGGTGTGTAGCAGATTAGGCATGAGCCGGCTCGATCAACGCGGCTCGGCGGTCCTTGGCGCCGCCGAGCACCCAGTAAATGCCACCGGCCACCACGAACGTGACGATCCAGCCCAGGCCGTTGTGGCCCAGCCAGGAGTCTGACAAAAAGCCCCGGAACCAGACATCTTGTTCAGTGGTGCCAATGGTGGTGAAACTGAAACCCAGCACAATCGCCACCGCCCATGCACCGAAGGCGCGCCACTCGACGCCACCGCGATACCAGTAGGCGCTGCTCGGGCTGACGTCCAGCAGGTCCTTGGGGCTGTAGTAATGCCGGTGAATCAGGTCGACCACAAAGATCCCGACCCACGCTGTGATCGGCACCGCCAGCAAGGAAATGAAGGTGATGAACGGGCCGTAAAAACTCTCGGCGATCAGCATGAAGTAGATCGAACCGGCGAAGATAGCAATGATATCGAGCACCACCGCATACACGCGCTTGACCTTCAGGCCGAGGGTCAGCGTAGTCAAACCGGCGGAGTACACCGACAGGTTGTTTGACAGTAGCAGCCCGCCGAATGCGGTGATCAGGTACGGCACGGCCATCCAGGTTGGCAGCATGTCGCGGATCGCGACGATCGGGTCAGTGGCCGAGGCCAGATCATTGTTGCCCACCGACAACAGACCACCGAGGGTGATCAGCAGCACCAGAGGAATCCCCGCACCGAACGCCGCCGACGCCATCAGACGCACGGCCTTGACGCTGCGGTGCTGGTAGCGCGACATGTCGGCACCGGCGTTGGCCCAACCGATCCCGGTGCCGGCGGCCATGGTGCCGATGCCGATGATCATTGCGCTCAGGGGCGCTGGCGTGGCGTTGAATACAGCGCTCCAGTCGATGGTCACGCAGAGGAAACCGCCGACCAGGATGTTCAACCCACCGAACACGTAGGTCGCCCATCTCTGGATCACCAGCAACGTGGCATGGCCGAGGCCGGACACCGACAACGTCAGCAGTACAAAAATCGCGATAAACACCAGGGTCAGCAGCGGCGCACTTTTGGCTTCCACCGGCGAGCCGAACAGAATCGAGCACAACGACAGCAAGACGAATGCGGCGGTGGTGGTGTTGACGGTTTCCCAACCCAGTCGCGACATCAGCGAGACCAGCGTCGGGCCGATATTGCCGCGCACCCCGAAGATAGCTCGCGACAAGGTCAGGCTCGGTGCGCGACCACGACGACCGGCAATGGAGATGATCCCGACTACCGCGAACGAACCGGCGGCACCGAGGATGGCGACGATGATCGCCTGCCAGATTGCCAGGCCGCGGAAGGCCACCAGCGTGGCGCCCAACGGTAAGCCGAGGATGGAGATGTTGGCCGCAAACCAGACCCAGAAGAGTTGCTGTGGGTGACCGTTGCACTCCCCTTCCGGCACCGGTTCGATGCCACGGGTTTCCAATTGCCCGGCGTTCTGCCCGGTGTTCGATGAACTCATAAAAATGCTCCTGTTGCCATTGTTGTGGTTATGGGCAATTTCGGAAGTCGAGATAACATTCCGGCGATCCTTGCCATATCAGTGCGTTCCATTGCGGGTGAAATTCTAAATAGGCGGCGCCCCTATCGCGAGCAGGCTCGCTCCCACAGGTACGGCGTGTGCCTTGAGATTGCACCATACCCTGTGGGAGCGAGCCTGCTCGCGATGGCGTCAGCGCGAACAACGCAAAGCCAAAAGCCCTTGCACCAACGGTTCCAGCTGCAAATCATTTACTGCTTTAACCTGCTCGATCATCGCGGCAGGCCAACTCTCAAGTCCCAGGCAGGCCCCAAGCATTGCACCAAGAATCGCCGCGATGGTGTCGGTATCTCCGCCCAAACTGGCAGCCATGCACAACGCTTCGAAGGCCGTCATTTCCCCGATAGCCACTTGCTGAGCCAGCGCGAACGACACCACCACCGATTCCTGCGAGGCCACCGACGTGCCGATCACGTCGTACAGCAAATCCGCCAGCAACGCTTTGTCGCTGTCGACGCTGATGCTCCGCGCCCAACTGATGCGCGAGGCGATACGTCCACCAGCGACCCAGTGGCCATGACCCTCGGCTTGCTGAGCGATCTGCTGGCCGAGGTTCAATGCCTCGCCCAGGTCCATGCCGTTGATCCCGGCAGAAACCACCGCCGCCACCGCCGCCGCACTGGCAATTCCCAGCGTGGTGTTGTGAGTCACCTGACAGGCTTGCACCACAGCGCGGAGGAAACGCTCGGGATCGGCAACATCGGCCGCAATCCCCACCGGCGTGATGCGCATGGCCGCGCCGTTGGTAGTGCCGTGGCGGCCTGCCTCTTCCAGCGAGTGGGCGGCGAGAATCATCTCGATCGCGCGTTTGGTCGAGGGGCCGAGCAAATCCTGCGAACCCTTGGCTTGCATCGCGGCTTCCCATTCGATCAAGCGCTGGGCCAGCACCTGCGGTTCGATCCAGCCCTCGCCTTCAATCAATAACTGACCGACCAGGATCGCCTGCTCCGTATCGTCAGTGATCGAACCTTTGGGCATGTTTGCAGCGATCGGTTGATCCGGGCCAGCGTCCTGCAGATCAGTGATCTCGCCGAAGCGCGCCTTGATCTCGGCGCGGCTCAGGGATTGTGTCGGCATGCCCAACGCATCGCCCAGGGCCAGTCCGTAGAACGCGCCGAGGGCACGGTCGAGTTCGGTCACTTTGAAGCTCCAATTTGCAAATGCAGACGAAAGCGCACCGGATCGAGCAGGCTTTCGACTTGTTCCATGAAGCGGTTCTGACGGTCGTAGGTGGTACGCAGGGCCTTGAGGAACACCGTGCCCTCCGGGCGTCCGAGCAGCTTGGCGTCTTCGGCGTTCAAGGGTTCGGCACCGATCCACTGATCGCCATGCTCGCCAATATAGCCGTAGGCGGCCAGCGTGATGGTCAGGGAATCATCGATCAGCCCCACTCGCGGGAGACTTTCCAGGCCGCCAGTGGCGGGCATCAATGAACGCTCAAGAGACACCAGGGTGCCATCGGTGCCACGGCGGCGACGATCGAGGGTGATGAATTGATCGGTACCGAAGCGCGCCAACAGGTCCGGACGAGTAACCGCCTCCAGCCGCAGCACTTCGGTATTGATCAGCGCCCCGTTGTCGGCCAGCGCCTGGGCCCAGCCGTTGCGCTGATCGAGCACCACACCATCGAACGTAACGATGGACCCCACCGCGCCTTGCGTAACGATGTCGTGGCGCCGCTTCAGTTCGACCAGGGCTTCACGCAGCGTGCCGCGGCTGACCTTGAATTCTTGAGCCAACTGATGCTCGCCCGGCAATGGAACGCCGTCCTCCATGAGGCCGTTTTCGATGCGCCGGGTGAGCTCGTCGACCACCTGTTGTTTCTTGTCTAATCGTACTGGTCTGATCATGTACACCTCGGGTGTACCGTCATAGCTGAAACGGGTTGGGGCGAGCAAGGGATATTTTGTGAAAGTGGGTGAAGGATCCTTCAAATGATCGTTCCCATGCTCCGCGTGGGAATGCCTCAATGGACGCTCTGCGTCCGCTGTTGGGACGCGGAGCGTCCCGGGCTGCATTCCCACGCAGAGCGTGGGAATGATCGGTAAAAGAATGTCCGTCAGCGCTGTTTCAACCGGTCAATCACCACCGCCAGCAACAGGATCGAACCACGAATCACGTATTGATAAAACGTATCGATATTCTTCAGGTTCATCGCATTCTCAATGATCGCCAGAATCAGAACCCCGGCAATCACATGCCGAATCATCCCGATCCCGCCACTCAACGACACCCCGCCAAGCACGCAAGCCGAGATCACCGTCAGCTCGAAACCCTGGCCGATCATCGGCTGACCGGACGTCATGCGCGACGCCAGAATCACCCCGGCCAACGCACCGATCACACCGTGTACGGCGAAGATGAGGATCTTGGTCCGGTCAACGTTCACCCCGGCCAACAGCGCTGCTTCCTGGTTGCCGCCGATGGCCATGGTGTTGCGCCCGTAGGTGGTGTAATTCAGCAACCAACCGAAAAACAGGAAGCAGACGATGGTGATCAGAATCGGCACCGGCACACCGAACAACTGGCCGTTGCCGAAGACGAAGAACTGTTCCTGCGAAACGCCCACCGCTTTGCCGTTGGCAAAAATGTAAGCCAGGCCACGCACAATCTGCATGGTCGCCAGCGTGGTGATCAACGCATTGACCCGTAGCTTGGCGATCACGATCCCGTTGATCAGCCCGACAATCAGCCCCATCACCAGCGCCGCACTCACGCCGAGGAACACGCTGTCGGTGTCGCGCATTACCACCGCCGCGACCACGCCGGCGCAGGCAATCACCGAGCCCACCGACAAGTCGAAATGCCCGGACGCCAGGCAATACAACATGGTGCATGCGGCAATCCCGGTCGTAGAAATCGCCAGGCCCAAGCCACGCATGTTCAGTGGCGACAGGAAGTTGTCGATCAGCAAGGTGCAGAGCACGAAGATCCCGACGGCCGCCAGCAGCATCACCCAGTCATCGAGAAAGCGCCGCAGGTCCAGTGGTTTGCGCGGGGTTGGCAGAGCGTTGTTTTGGACGGTCATAGTCACCTCTCAGTTCGCCACGTCGGCAGCGCGTTGGCGTGGCAACGCCAGTTGCAGCAGGTTGGATTCATTGGCTTGTTCGCGGGTCAGTTCGCCGCGCATCGCGCCTTCGCAGAGCACCAGGATGCGGTCGGAAATGCCCATGACTTCCATCAGGTCGCTGGACACCACAATCACCGCGATGCCGCTGGCCGCCAGGTTATGGATGATCTGGTAGATCTCGGCTTTGGCACCGATGTCGATGCCCCGGGTGGGCTCGTCGAGCAGCAGGACTTTCATTGGCATCGACAGCCAGCGACCGAGAATCGCCTTCTGCTGATTGCCGCCAGACAGGTACATGATTTTCTGCGCCGCGTTGGGCGTCTTCACCTTCAGCGCCTTGATCTGCTTGTCGGCATTGTCCTTTTCCCACAGGCCGCGCAACAGGCAGCCGAAGGTGGAATGGGCGCCTCGAGCGCTGATGTTGATGTTCTCGGCGACGCTTGCCAGCGGCAGGATGCCCTCCTTCTTGCGGTCTTCGGGGCACAGCAAAATCCCCGCTGCAATGGCATCGCGCGGCGAATGCAGTTTCAGTTCACGACCGCGCAACTCCAGGCGCCCGGCGGTGTTGCGCGTGAGCCCGCTGAGCATTCGGAACAGCTCGGTGCGCCCGGCACCGACCAGGCCGAACAGCCCGAGGATTTCACCCTTGTGCGCCTCGAAACTCACCGGCTCACGCAAGCCCGGCCCCAGTAACCCGTCGACCTTGAGCGCCACTGCGCCGCGCGGACGACTGCGGTAATCGTAGATGTCCTGAATGTCGCGACCGACCATGCACGTCACTAACTGATCATGGGTCAGCGCGCTCATGTCCTCGAAGGTGCGCACGAAGCGGCCGTCCTTGAACACCGTCACCGCGTTGCAGATGCGGAACACTTCTTCCATGCGATGGGAGACGTAAAGCACCACTTTGCCTTCGTCGCGCAGGCGCCCGATGATCGCCATCAGGCGATCGATCTCCCGCGCCGACAGGCTGCTGGTGGGCTCGTCGAATGCAATCACATGCGCGCCACGGGACAACGCCTTGGCGATTTCCACCAGTTGCCGCTGGCCCAGGGACAAGCGCCCGACTTTCTCCTGCGGGTCGATTTCATCGGCCAGGCCTTTGAGGCAGGCCAATGCCTGTTGCCGCAAAGCGCCGCGATTGATCAGTCCGAAACTCGCCGGCAGATGCCCGAGAAACAGGTTCTCGGCGACGGTCATTTCCGGCACCAGGTGCAGCTCCTGATGGATTACCGCGACCCCGCTGCCAATGCTGTCGGCGGTAGATTTGAAAATCCTCTTCTGCTCGCCGATCTGCAGATCGCCGCTGCTCGGCGTGTAAGCACCACCCAGGATTTTCAGCAGCGTGGATTTACCCGCACCGTTCTCGCCCATCAAGGCGTGAACCTGCCCCGGATGGGCGACGAAGCTGATGCCGTCCAGCGCCTTCACCCCGGGAAAGGTTTTGCCGATCCCGTTGAAGCGCAGGCTGCCGCCAATGCCCTGTTCATTTGTTTGTACGTGCGCGTGCATAAACCCACCTCATCACACCGGTCAGGCAGCCCCGTCGCCAGGGCCGCCGATGAAATCAACCGCGCCTCAGTTCCACAGGCCGATTTTTTCCAGTTCCTGCTTGAAGTTGTCGCGCGTGATTAGCGTAACGTCATCCATCGCGGTGTATTTGGGCGGTTCTTTGCCGGTGGTGACCCACTCGTACATCATGCTCGCGGTGTTGTAGCCCTCGATGTGTGGGCTCGGCAGCATCGAGCCGAAGAAGCCGCTGTTGGGTTTCTTCAGTTCGCCGATGGCATCGGTGCCGTTGATGCCGATGCCGATCACGTTGGTCGCGGCAAAACCGGCGCTTTCGGTGGCGCGCACGCCGCCCAGCACGGTGTTGTCGTTCATGCCGCCGATGATCAGGTTTTTCGCCGCACCCGGAAGCTTCACCAAGGCCGAGTTGGTGGCGTCCATGCTGCCCGGTACGTCGAGGGTTTTCAGCGCCGAGAAGAGGATGTGGTCTTTCGGCATACCGGCGTCTTCCAACGCTTTGACAGAGCCATCAGTGCGTTTCTTACCGGTGTCGAGTTCGTTGTAGGTGTTGATCACCGCGTAAGTGTCTTTCCATTCCCAGCCGCGTTTTTTCGCCTCTGTGGCCATGGCGGCGCCCTGTTTCTGGCCGACTTCGAAAGCCGCCATGCCCAGGTACGGCACGTCTTCCATGAACTTGCCGCTGGCATCGACGAAACGGTCATCGACGGCGATCACTTTCAAACCGTTGAGCTTGGCCTTGGCCATGATTGCCGGGCCGAGGGACACGTCCGGCGGGCAGATCACAAAGCCCTTGGCACCGTTGGCCGCCAGGCTGTCGATGGCCGAGAGGGTTTTCTCGCCATCAGGCACGGCGATCTTGATGACGGTGAAGCCCTTGTCCTTACCGGCCTTTTCGGCGAAGGCCCATTCGGTCTGGAACCAGGGCTCTTCCGCTTGCTTGACCAGAAAACCGATCTTCACTTCCTCGGCCGCCAGCAATGTACTGCTGAGGCTGACCGCGGTGACCGCCAAAGCGGCACAGCACAGGGAACGGATCCCACGACGACGTTTCATAAGCTGACTCCTTGTTATTTTTTTTGAGCGTTATTTGAAAGCCTTCAAAGCATGCAGCCAATAGTCATATCGTATGATGATTGGATTTCAGACGTAGTTTCGCGCTTGAAACCCGAGTTATTCAGTCGTGGTACATGACCGAGCGTCCACCATCGATGGTGATGCATGAAGCATTGATGAACGGCGCTTCATCGCTGGCCAGGAACACAGCGGTCATCGCCACTTCAATCGGCTGGCCGATGCGCCGCGGTGGATGCAGGTCGAAGGCCCGCTGACGTTCAGCATGGGGGTCGGCAAAACCGTTCCAGTAATCAACGTTCAGTTGGGTTTCGATGTAGCCCGGGGCGATGGCATTGACGCGAATGCCCTTGGGTGCGTATTCGATGCCCAAGGCGCGGGTCAGACCGAGCAAACCGTGCTTGGCCACCGGGTACGGGAAGCAGCCGGGAATGATGTGAGTGGAATGGGTCGAGGCAATGTTGATGATGCTGCCGATGCCCTGCTCGATCATTTGCGGCAACACGGCTTTGCAGCCATACCAGGCGCCGTCCAGATCGATGGCGAAGCAGCGCCGCCAATCTTCTTCGGACATTTGCAGCGGGTCGCGGAACACGTTGACCCCGGCACAGTTGACCAGCACGTCGATTCGGCCGTGAAGTTCGATGGCCAATCTGGCCATGGCGTGCAGGTCTTGCTGGCGCGATACGTCGGCCTTGATCGCCACGACATCCGCGCCTTGCTCACGCCAGTGCGCCGCGACTTTTTCGACTTTCTCGCCCTGAATATCACTGATGATCAGCCTGGCCTGCTGAGAGGCGAAGGTCGCGACAATCGCTTCGCCAATACCCTGAGCGGCGCCGGTCAACAGCACCACCTTGTTCTTCAGGCGCTCACCCTTGGGCGGCTCAGGCACCGGTGGCAAGGAAAGAGGTTCAGCCATGGATCAACACTCCTGTTTGAAGGCACGACGAAAACCGGACATCTGTCGATGTCCGGTCAAAAAGCTGTTGGGAACAGGCAGGCAGGCGAGAAAACGCCCGGGCGCCGAGGCGGCCTGAAGCACTGACTCCGTAAGGGAGTGCGGTGGAATATCGCTGCATCACTTCACCTGTTTTGTTTTTTTAAGTGTGAGTGCGTGTAACTGATGGGGCCGACTATAAACCCGACCACCAAATAATCTCAATATATAATTTTACATCCCATATTTTGGGATTTATCCCACAAACCGCTGACAGGCTTTTCCGGGTACATCCACTCGAATCGATAACAGCGCGCCGTCCAACGGATGATTGAATGGGCTTGCGGCGCTGGTGATGTACAGGGTTTTGAAGTCTTCGCCACCGAACACGCAACTGGTGGGACGGCTGACCGGCAGCTCGATTACCCGATCCACATAACCGTCCGGGGTCAGCCTGAGCAGACAACTGCCGTCCCATCGGGCGTTCCATATATAGCCCTCGGCATCCATCGCCGAGCCGTCGGGGCCGCCACGTTCGTGGGGGCCAAGCCAGACATAGGCGGTGTCCAGGTTGCCGTCGGTATGGATGAAATGTCGGTAAAGCGTGCTGTCGAGGCTGTCGGCGAAATACAGGGTGGTGCCGTCGTCGCTCCACAGCAACGTGTTGGGAATACCTAATCCTCGAAGCAGTGGCGTGACCCGAGCATCGCGGTCGATGCGAAACAGGCCCCCCGAGCGGCGCACGACGGGTAAATCTTCGCCCTGCTCACCGATGTTGTTTTGCATGGTGCCCAGCCAGAGCCGGCCTTGGGCATCGCAGCGGGCTTCGTTGGGGCGATTGCCGGGTTGCGGATCGGCCACGCAGAACAAGGTCAGCCGAGGTTCCAGGCCTGGGGAAGCCAGGTCCAGCCGATAAACCCCACTGCTCAATGTCACCAGGGCATCGCCGCTTTCGCAGGGGATGAATGCGGACACGTGTTCCGGCATCTGCCAGATTTCCACGTTGGCGCCGATCAGCCTCAGCGCTTGCTTACCCGCGATATCTACCCAATACAGCGCCTGGGTCGGAGCATCCCAAAACGGGCCTTCGCCGAGTTGCGCACGGTGTCCGGTAACGGCAGTCCACGTCATGAAACCTCCTTTCTCTTATTGCTTTGTGTGGGAGCGGCTTATGTGGCGAGGGGGCTCGCCCCGTTCGGCTGCGAAGCAGTCGTAAAACCAGACTGTTGTTAGGGGTGCTTCGCCCCCCAACGGGGCAAGCCCCCTCGCCACACAAGCCCGCTCCCACAAGGGTTCTTATTGTTAGCTAGCCTTCTTGTCGGCCATGACTTGCGGGTAGAAGCGTTTGATCGCCAGGTCCGCGTTATCGATCAGCGTCATGCAAGCCCACACACCCCGCGCGGCATCCCGGGCGGCGATGGCGTCGGCCATGTCTTTGTGGATTGGCAAGGTTCGGCGCAGTTCGTCCGGGTCGGCGGCAGACACTTCGAAAGACACGGCCAGCAACGCGCCGAGGGCCGGGACCATTTGTTCGATGAATTGATTGTGGCTGGCGGCGAGGATGCACTCGTGGAAGAACTGGTCGGCGCGGTTGTAATCGACGCCGCTGTCCACTGCCCGTTCCAGCGCGTTATAGGCCTGGAGTACGGCTTGTACTTGTTCCACCGTCGCCCGCTCGCAGGCCCAGCGCACCGCCATGGGTTCAATGGTGCGGCGCAGGTCGAGCAGGTCGTCGACGAAGTTTTCCGGCAAGCCGCTGCGCGACAACCAGCCGACGACTTGAGGATCGAAGAGGTTCCAGCGCCGCACCGGCAATACGCGCGTGCCGACCTTCGGCCCGACTTCGAGCATGCCCTTGGCGACCAGGGTTTTGATGGCTTCGCGGATGACCGTACGGCTGACACCGAGCTGCTCGCCCAGATCGGCTTCGACTTTGATGGTTTCGCCGGGCTTTACCTGGCCGGCAGCAATCCAGCACCCCAGCCAGTCGACCGTCGACGCATGAAAACTGCTGGACATGGGCACCTCGTCGACCGGTGATAAAAAACAAACGACACAACGCCGTTCGCGATGGGTGTCCACGCTAATCATCATATGATTGGGTGTCAATTGGATTTTCAGATGCCTCGCCATACGGACACGGCTGTTCGTCCGAATCCTGCTCGAAGCGCTTTGATCCCATCCACTTTGTAAACTACGGTTAGCCGCAACAGATCAGGCAGTCAGCGGTCTGTTCCCCTTCAAATCCGCTATCGATAGGTATGAACATGGACATGGATGCGTCTACGAAATACCCCATTGTGTTGGTTCACGGTCTTTTCGGCTTCGATAAAATCGCCGGTTACCCCTACTTCTTCGAAATCGAGGAAGCCCTGGAACGCGCCGGTGCTCAGGTGTTTGCGGTCAATATTCCAGCCGTCAACGGCAATGAGGAACGCGGTGAAAAACTGCTCGAGCACGTCAACCGCATTTTGCTGGAAACGGGAGCTGCCAAGGTCAATCTGATCGGCCATAGCCAAGGCCCCCTGGCCGCACGCTACGTAGCAGCGCTGCACCCGGAAAAGGTCGCGTCGGTCACGTCGGTCAGTTGCCCCAATCATGGTTCCGAGATTGCCGACCAATTGCATAAGGCGCTGACACCCGGAGAGTTGCCCGAAGCCTTCGTACTGGCCCTGTTGGGCGCGGTCGGCACCTTCATTTCGTTGATCAGCGGCCATCCGGAAAACCCGATTGACGCTGAAGCGGCATTCGAATCGCTGACCAGCGCGGGATTGGCGGCCTTCAATCGCAAGTACCCGCAAGGGGTGCCAAAGGTTTGGGGCGGCGAAGGCAACGAAGTCGAAAACGGCGTGTATTACTACTCCTGGAGCGGGATCGTGCAGAACTTCCAAAGCCTGCAACCACTCGATCCGAGCCATTTGAACACTGTCGTGCTGTCGAAGTTGTTTTATAAAGAGAAGCACGCCAACGATGGGCTGGTCGGCCGCTACAGCTCGCACCTGGGTAAAGTGATCCGCTCGGATTACCCGATGGACCACTTTGACGCAGTCAATCAGATGGCCGGGATCACCAGCTGGAACGTGAGCCCGGTCAGGCTCTACCTGGAACATGCCGCGCGACTCAAGAGCAAGGGTTTGTAAGCCCATAAAAAAACGGCCCGTTGCAATAACGGGCCGTTTCTTTTCCAGCGCTCAGCCCCTTACGGCTCAAGCCCGACAGGGAAGAATTCACCACCGCTCCACACGCCCAGCCAACGCTGCCCGTCGATCTCACGGCTCACCGCCAGCTCCACCAGTTGGTAGAACACGTTGCGGTGGATCAACGCTTCAAGATTGGTGCGCACATGCACGTACGGCGCGGGTTCCTGAGTCACCGGATCGATCACCACGCGCATAGGGTGCTCGGCGCCGGCATCGGCCGTTTCATCGACGTTGGTGGTAAAGCGCAAGACCTGGGCTTCACCCTCCCCTTCGACCTCCACGGCAATCGCCACGAACGGCGCATCGTCGACCTTGATGCCAACCTTTTCGACCGGGGTAATCAGGAAGTAATCATCGCCGTCGCGGCGAATGATGGTGGAGAACAGCTTGACCATCGGCTTGCGCCCGATTGGCGTGCCCAGGTAATACCAGGTGCCGTCGCGGGCGATGCGCATGTCGATGTCGCCGCAGAAGTCGGGGTTCCACAAGTGGACCGGCGGCAAGCCTTTGGTTTTGGGGATTTGCCCCAACAGGTCGTTGGCTTTTTGCGGGCCACTCATGGCGTTCTCCTTTGAATTACTGGTCGCTGAGCCCCAGCAGGCTACGAGCGTATTGCTCCAGCGGCGGGCCCAGCAAGTCTTCTGGCTTGTTGTCGTGGAACGTCAGTAAACCGCCACGACTCTTGATACGTGCAGTATCGATCAAATACTGGGTGCTGGTCTCGATCAACATGATCTGAATGACGCCGTTGTCGATTCCGAGGCGATCCACGTGTTCCTGGTCGAGCCATTCGTCCGAGTTGCCGATGCGGTCGTCGGCCTTGGCAAAACGGGTGTAAAGCAGGTAATGGGCGCCGGCGGCACGGGCTTCGCCCATGGCAGCGTCGAGGCCTTCCGGCGCGCGGGCGCGGCGGACCATCGGGAAATATTCGATAAAGCCGTTGAAGGCCTCCTCGGCCACCACGTTAGGGCGCGGGTAGGCATTGCCCGGCGGCACGAAGGCACCTTGGGCGATGTAGATGAACGAGTCCGGCTGAATGCGGAAATTATTCACGCGACGGCTGTCGCTGTGGTCCAGCAGGCCCGCGTCGCTCATGTGGTAGCGAGTCCCTTCGGCCATATCACTGACATTCATGCAGCCACCAAGCGCCAAAACGGCCAGCAGCAAAACCAGGCTACGCATCCTACCCTCCAGAGGCCGGTGACGGAAAACCGGCGAATGGCCATGGGATGCAGCTTCCGCGCCAGCTCAATGTACAGGGGGATGTGTCAGGTGTTTTTGGGGAACCGAAAGATAGCTTTCGCGGGCAAGCCTCGCTCCTACGGGTCATGTGTGTAACCTGTAGGAGCGAGGCTTGCCCGCGAAGAGGCCCGATCAGCCGCCGATGATTTTCATGATGGTCGCGCCACCGGAGAACGCCACTTCCTGTTTGTCGCCCAAGGCTTTGACCAGCAGTCGCTGCAAGGCCGGTAGCGCCTGGTGACGAGGCTTGTCCAGCAGGTCGCCGACATAGTGGCGATTGCTTGACGACAGGCAGCCATGCAGCCACCCCGTGGACGACAAGCGTAGACGCGAACAAGTGCGACAAAACGGAACGCTTTCGTTGGCGATCACGCCGAAGTGGCCCAGCCCTGGAATCTGGTAACGCACCGCCGTGGCATCGACCGGCGCATCGGCCTGAAGGTACTCGTAGCGCTCGCCGATCAGGCTCAGCAACTGCTGAAGGCTGACGAACTGCTGCAGGAAGGCGTTGGAGTCGCTGGCCAGGTGGCCCATGCGCATCAACTCGATGAAACGCAACTCGTAACCGCGCTCCAGGCAGTAGTCGAGCAATGGCATTACCTGATCGAGGTTCTGCCCACGCAGCGGCACCATATTGACCTTGATCTTCATGCCGGCCGCAGCGGCCTGGTTCATGCCGTCGAGGACGGTCGCCAGATCACCGCCGCGCGCAATGCTGCGAAAAGCGCTGGCATCCAGGGTATCGAGGGAAACGTTGATGCGTCGAATACCGGCATCCACCAGTAGCGGCAGCTTCTTCGCCAGCAACTGACCATTGGTGGTCAGGCTGATGTCCTCCAGGCCCATCTGCCCGACGGCGGTCATGAAGGCTTCGAGCTTGGGACTGACCAATGGCTCGCCACCGGTAATGCGCAAGCGCTCGATGCCCGCAGCTTCGATCAGATAGGCCACGCCGCGTGCCATGGCCTCGGCCGACAACTCATCCTGCGCAGCCACCAGCCGCTTGCCGTTGGGCACGCAGTAGGTACAAGCGTAGTTACAAGCTGAGGTCAGACTGATCCGCAAATTGCGAAAACGCCTGCCTTGACGGTCAACGATCATGGATCACTCCGGCGAAAGAAGATTCGAACACGCAAAACTTGACTCACAAATCAAGTTTTAGCAAGCCCTATGCCTGAGTATATTCCTGCGGTACTGCGCCATGTAGCTAAATCATGGCGCAACAAGACAACTGACGGGTTCAGTTGCTCGGCGTGTCGGTATCGCGCTTGCGCTTGTTGCCCATGCGCACGCCGATGTCCATCAGGAACTGGAAGAAACCTTCCTGATCTTCCAGCACGTTGCTCCAGAACGGCGAGTGATACAGCGCCACGGCGCCGTGCACCAGCGCCCAGGCCGCGCAGTAATGGAAGTAAGGCGGCACGTCTTCGAGCTTGCCTTCGCTGATCCGGCCCTTGATCAGCAGGGTCAGGCGTTCGAAGTTCGAGGCGCGGATCTTGTGCAGTTCCTCGACCATCTCCGGCACCTGGTTGCCCTTGACCACCTTTTCTTCCAGGCGATCGAACAACCGGTAGCGTTGCGGATCGCGCATGCGGAATTCGAAGTAGGCCCGGGACAGGGCTTCCTTGTCCTTATCGACATCGGCGGAATGCAACAGCTCGTTCAAATCGCGCTCGTAATCGAGCATCAGGCGCAGATAGATCTCTGCCTTGGATTTGAAGTGCTTGTAGATCGTGCCTTTGCCGATACCGACGGCATCAGCAATCATCTCGACGGTGACGCTGTCTTCACCTTGTTCGAGGAACAGCTTGAGCGCGGTATCGAGAATTTCTTGCTCGCGGCGACGAAACTCACGGACCTTACGAGGTTCTTTATGCATAAGAAAAGGTCTGTAGGGGTCAAAATTCGAAGCCGCGTATTATGCCTAACTTACGCCAAAATGCACGGATCATCCGACCATATATGTGTTTCTTGATGAATTCGCGCAACCTCGCCGGTTGATGAGAACTCAACCGAAGCGCGCGTATTCCAAATTTGTTTAAAAACCCGACCAGCTAAACTGGACTCGGCGCAATACTGATCAATACTTCAACTGTCGGCGAGGCATCTCCCCCAAGTGTCGCGCCGATGAAGGTACCAAAGGATTGCGTGCCTTTGTTTTACTCCTAATGGTCTTAACCCGGATTCACCCCCCAGAACCCGGGTTTTTTTTGCCTGCGATTCAGCGGCCAAAGCCCCCTAGGAGCTGCCGAAGGCTGCGATCTTTTCCGCCGTTACGCCGATGCCCTGACGTGCGCCAACGGAAATAACCGCTTGAAATTCTCGGTGGTTTGCTCGGCAAATTGTTCGTAGGACTCACCTCGCAACATGGCCAGAAATTCCGCTACCTCACGCACGTATTGCGGCAGGTTCGGTTTGCCGCGATAAGGGATCGGCGCCAGGTACGGCGAGTCGGTTTCCACCAGCAACCGGTCAGCCGGCACTTTGCCGGCCACATCCCGCAGCGCATCGGCATTGCGAAAAGTGACAATACCGGACAAGGAAATGTAATACCCCATGTCCAGCGCAGCCTTGGCCATCTCCCAGTCTTCGGTAAAGCAATGCAGCACGCCCGCCTGAGGCAGTGCCGCCTCGCGTAGCAGCTCAAGGGTATCGGCCCGCGCGCCACGGGTATGGATGATCACCGGCTTGCCGGTCTGTTGAGCTGCTTGCAGGTGCAAACGGAACGATTCCTGCTGCAACGCTGCCGCTTCCGGCTCGTAGTGATAATCCAGGCCGGTTTCACCGATCGCCACCACTCGCGGATGATTGAGTTCGCGCAACAGCCAATCCAGCGCTGGCGCGGCACCCGGCTGCACATCGAGTGGATGCACGCCGACCGAACAGTCGACATCGTCGTAACGTTCGGCCAGCGCTTTGACGTCGGCGGCATTATCGGCGCTGACGCCAATGCACAGAAAGTGCCCTACCCCGCGCTCACGGGCCGCATCGAGCGCAGCATCCAGGGAGCTGTCGTGGGCGGTGAGGTCGAGGCGATCAAGGTGACAATGGGAATCTACGAGCATAAAAGGGCTGCAACTTACATCGTATGAGTGGGACGGTCGGACTTCAGGGCTCCGGCCAGATGGGTTTCGATTCGACTGCGCGCGGTGTCGTCGCCTTCGTTGAATTGCACGCCAACTCCGGCGGCACGGTTGCCCTGGGCACCTTTGGGGGTGATCCAGGTGACTTTGCCGGCGACCGGAATCTTTTCCGGTTCATCCATCAGGTGCAGCAACATGAAAACCTCATCGCCCAACTTGTAGCTTTTGTTGGTCGGGATAAACAGGCCACCGTTCTTGATGAACGGCATGTAGGCCGCGTAGAGCACGGCCCTGTCCTTGATGGTCAAGGACAAAATGCCATTGCGCGGCCCCGGACTGACGGGTTCGTTCATGTTGACCTCCACTGTCTGATGATCAGAGTCTAGTGGCAGACGGTCACTTTGGGGTAGGCAAAGATACCCATTGCACTAGCAGTGCCTCCAGCAACAATGCCGGATTGAGGTTGGCTTTGCTCATCACTTTCTGGCGCTGGGCGAGGATCCAGTCCTGGATATTCAGGACCTTGTCCTGAGCGGATTTCTGCGCCAGGTATTGAATCACTTTGCGCATGTCCGCCAACCCCAGCCCTGCTTCATCCTGAGTCAATTGATAACGCAGAATCAGGCTCGACCAATCGCAGAACCAGTCGAACAGCAGCAACATGGGAATGGTTTTCCATTCCTCGGCCAGTTGCGTCGGCGATTGCTGCTGCTTGAGCAGCTTCTTCACACCCTCGACCACCAGCGCCCGCTGTTCACGCACGCCCTGTGCCTGCAATTTGACCGCGGCCAATGGCGAACCGGCGGCGAGGGTCAGCAGTTCAACGCGCTCTTCTTCCGAACAGTCCGGCAAAGCGCTAGCCAGCCAAGCCAGACTCATGGCTTCGCTTGGCAACGGACAGGCCTGCTGCACGCAACGGCTCTTGATGGTTGCCAGCAGACGGCTGGTCTGGTGGCTGACCAACAGCAATATGGTATCGCCGGACGGTTCTTCAAGGCTTTTCAGCAAGGCGTTGGCGGCGTTGATGTTCATCGATTCGACTGGCTCGATCAGCACCACTTTGCGACCGCCCATCTGCGCGGTCTGAACCACGAAGCTGACCAGATCACGCACCTGATCGACCTTGATCGCTTTGTCTGCCTCTTCCGGCTCCAGGATGTAGTTGTCGGGGTGACTGCCGGCCTTCAGCAGAAGACACGATTTGCACTCGCCGCAGGCGTCTTGGGCGGTCGGGCGCTGACACAACAAATGGGCCATCAGACGCTCGGCCAGCGCGCGCTTGCCGATCCCGGCCGGGCCATGCAGCAAATAGGCATGGGCGTGCTGGGCACGGCCCGCCAATTGCTGCCAGAGACTGTCCTGCCACGGATAGACTTCAGCCACGGGTCAACTCCAGCAGGCGTGGCAACAAGGTATCCAGGGATTGCTGAACCTGCGCCAGCGGCTGAGCGGCATCTACCAAGACATAACGCGCAGGATCCGCTTTGGCACGCTTGAGGAAGGCCGTGCGCACCGCATCAAAAAACGCTCGGCCTTCGAGCTCGAACCGATCCAGGCGACCGCGGGCACTGGCGCGGGCCAGACCCACTTCCACAGGCAGATCGAAGATCAGCGTCAAGTCCGGGCGCAGATCGCCCTGGACGAACGTTTCGAGGGTCGCGATGCGCTCCTGCGACAAACCGCGACCACCGCCCTGATAGGCATAAGTCGAATCGGTAAAGCGATCGCACAAAACCACCGCACCACGGGCCAGCGCCGGGCGGATCACTTCGGCCAGATGCTGGGCTCGCGCGGCGAATACCAACAGCAGCTCGGTGTCGGGGTTCATGACCTCATCGACCGGCGCCAACAGCACGTCACGGATCCGTTCGGCCAAGGGCGTGCCACCGGGTTCCCGGGTCAACACCACCTCGATCCCGGCAGCGCGCAGACGTTCGGCCAGGTATTCGCGATTGGTGCTCTTGCCGGCACCTTCCGGGCCTTCCAGGGTAATAAACAAGCCAGTCACAGGCAGTCCTTAGTCAGAGTCATTGCGGGCTTTGCGGCGCGGGCGCATCCGCTTCGGGTGCTGGCGCGGGTTCTTGTTCCGGCTCTTGTTCCGGCTCTTGTTCCGAGTCTTGTTCCGAGTCTTGTACGGAGTCTTGCGGCATTACTGGCGGCAGGCCTTCGGGCGCGACGTTGGGCGAAGCCGCCGGAATTGGTGCCTGGGCATCCTCGATCGGCGGCGCAACAGCCGGCGCAGGGCTGGAGCGGTAATCGGCTCGTCGATTGATCTGGAACTCGCGCACCGCATTGTTGTGGGCGTCCAGATCATCGGAGAACACGTGGCTGCCATCACCGCGCGCGACAAAATACAGGCTGTTGCCGTTCGCCGGATTCAGCGCCGCATGGATCGCTTCGCGGCCCACCATCGCAATCGGCGTCGGCGGCAGGCCAGCAATCATGTAAGTGTTATAGGGCGTCGGTTCCTTGAGATGAGCGCGGGTCAACTTGCCGTTGTAACGGTCACCCAGACCATAAATCACGGTCGGATCGGTCTGCAACAGCATGCCCATCTCCATGCGCCGCACGAACACGCCGGCAATCTGCCGACGCTCCTGCGGCACACCGGTTTCCTTTTCCACCAGCGAGGCCATGATCAGCGCCTGATAGGGGTCCTTGTAGGGAACGTCGGCAGAACGCTGATTCCATTCCTTGAGGAGGACCTCATCCAGTCGGTCGTAAGCTTTCTTGAGCAGATCGGCGTCGGTCATGCCGCGCACGAAACGATAGGTGTCGGGAAAGAATCGCCCTTCGGGGAAAATCCCGCTGTGCCCCAGCTTGTCCATCACTTGGCTGTCGCTCAGACCGTTGAGGGTCTGCTCGAGTTTTTCATCCTTGGCCAGGGCCGCGCGAACCTGATGAAAATTCCAGCCTTCGACCAGCGTCAGGCTGTACTGCACCATTTCTCCACGTTTCCACAGGTCGATCAGCCCGTTGACTGTCATACCGGGCACCATGCGGTATTCGCCGCTGTGCAGCGGTTGCCCTGCCAGATTGAAGCGCCAATACACACGCAGCCAGAAAGCGTCCTTGATGACGCCATCAGCTTCAAGTCGCAGGAAAGTGCGGTTTGGCGTAGTGCCTTTGGGCACTTCCAGCAGCTCTTCCTGGGCGATGTTCAGCGGCTGTTCCAGCGCCGAATCGATTTTCCAGGCGCAAGCGCCCGCCAACAGCCCCGCCAGAACCAATCCGGTTTCCAGCAGCAGCAAGAATTTACGTCTCACGAATCAAGCATCCAGTAGCGCACGAGCAATGGTTTGGAGTTTACGGGTGAGCGGCCCAACCGGCCAGCTCAGTGCGGCATAGGCGCGCACCGGCCAAACGCCATACACGCTGTTGCAGACAAAGACCTCGTCAGCCCATTGCAGCTGCTCGAGGGTGATATCGGTGATTTGCGTGGGAATCCCCAATGACTTGGCTTGAAACAATAATTCGGCGCGCATCACGCCCGCCACGCCACAGCGTTTGAGATTGGCGGTTACCAGTACACCATCGCGCACCAGGAACAGATTACTGAACACACCTTCGATCACCCGCCCGACCTGATCCAGCATCAAGCCTTCGGCATGCTCGGTGTCCTGCCATTCGGAACGGGCAATGACCTGCTCCAGACGATTCAAATGCTTGAGACCGGCGAGCAATGGTTGTTTGGAAAGACGTGTCGCACAAGGAAACAGACGAACGCCCTGCTCCGCATGAACAGCCGGATAAGCAGCAGGAGGATTGCCTTGCAGAATGCGCCGAGCCTGAGCAGAGGGATCGACGGCGTAACCGCGCAGGCTGTCGCCGCGGGTGAGGATGAGTTTGAGCACGCCCTCGCCCAGCGCGGCGGCATAGGCCAGCAGCTCTGCACGGATCAGTTGATGATCAGCGGCAATCGCCAAGCGCGAACACCCCTCCGCCAGACGCGACAGATGTCGATCCAGCAGCAGCGGCTGCCCGCCCTTGACCGCAACGGTTTCGAACAGACCGTCACCGTAAGCCAGGCCGCGATCCTTCAGCGACAAAGCGTCAGCCGGTTGACCGTCGACCCAGCTATCCATCAGTCAGCGAACCGGCGGAACACCAGCGAGCCATTGGTACCGCCAAATCCGAAGGAATTGGACAGCACCACGTCGATATCCATGCCCCGCGCGGTGTGGGGTACGAAGTCGAGGTCGCAGCCTTCGTCCGGCTCATCGAGGTTGATGGTCGGCGGTGCTACCTGGCTGTTGATTGCCAGGACGCTGAAAATCGCCTCGACCGCGCCCGCCGCACCCAACAGGTGACCGGTCATGGACTTGGTCGAACTGACCGCCAGCTTGTAGGCGTGATCACCGAACACGGATTTGATCGCACAGGCTTCGGCGAGGTCGCCCGCCGAGGTCGAGGTGCCGTGGGCGTTGATGTACTGAACCTGATCGCTATTGATCTTCGCATCGCGCAAGGCATTGGTGATGCAACGTGCAGCACCCGCGCCATCGGCCGGTGGCGAGGTCATGTGGTAAGCATCGCCACTGGTGCCGAAGCCGATCAGCTCGGCGTAGATGGTCGCGCCACGAGCCTTGGCGTGCTCCAGTTCTTCGAGAACCAGTGCGCCGGCGCCGTCGGACAGCACGAAGCCATCACGGCCCTTGTCCCATGGACGGCTGGCGCGGGTCGGCTCGTCGTTGCGGGTCGACAGTGCGCGGGAGGCACCGAAGCCGCCCATGCCCAGACCACACGCGGCCATCTCGGCACCGCCGGCAATCATGACGTCGGCTTCGTCGTACATGATGTTGCGTGCCGCCATGCCGATGCAGTGTGTACCGGTAGTACACGCGGTGGCGATGGCGTAGTTAGGTCCCTGTGCCCCCAGATGGATGGACAGGAAACCGGAAATCATATTGATGATCGAGCCAGGCACGAAAAACGGAGAAATCCGTCGTGGGCCGGAATCATGCAGCGTGCGGCTGGTGTCTTCGATATTGGTCAGACCGCCAATACCCGAACCCATGGCCACGCCGATCCGCTCGCGATTGGCGTCGGTGACCTCAAGGCCTGCGTTACGCACGGCTTGAAAACCTGCAGCCAGACCATATTGAATGAACAGGTCGAGTTTGCGAGCTTCCTTGACCGACAGGTATTCCTCGACATTGAAGCCCTTTACCGAGCCGCCAAAACGGGTGGAATAGGCAGAAAGGTCGGTGTGTTCGATCAGACCAATGCCACTGCGGCCAGCCAGAATGCCCTGCCAGCTGCTCGGCACATCCGTGCCCAGTGGCGACAACATACCCATACCGGTGACTACGACGCGTCTACGCGACACAGCACTCTCCTTTTTCAAATGACGACTTTGCATCAGGCCTAAAGAAAAAACCGCACGCCATGATGGCAGTGCGGTTTTTCCATGACAGCGAGCGACGACTAAAAACTATTACGCCTGGTGGCTGGTAACGTAGTCGATTGCTGCTTGTACAGTAGTGATCTTCTCAGCTTCTTCGTCAGGGATTTCGGTCTCGAATTCCTCTTCCAGAGCCATCACCAGCTCAACAGTGTCAAGGGAGTCGGCACCCAGGTCTTCAACGAAGGAAGCAGTGTTGACCACTTCTTCTTCTTTAACGCCCAGTTGCTCAGCAACGATTTTCTTGACGCGCTCTTCGATGGTGCTCATACCTTGTTTTCACTCCTAATGGACAAATTCAGGCAGCTGGCCGGTGGGTAAGTGTATAGAAAGACTTTTCAGTTTTTCAACTGAAAGCTTCACTCCTCAAACCCGACGACCCTCTGTCTATAAATAGATTGCAGCTTTATAACGGATTTTAGACAGCTCGTATGACATTTTTTTGAAGCAATCCGTCACATTTAACTCATGTACATCCCGCCGTTCACCGGGATTGTAGCCCCAGTAACGTAAGCCGCACCGTCGGATGCAAGAAAAGCGACCACAGACGCGATCTCTTGAGCTTGCCCCAGACGACCCAGCGGAATCTGCGTCTGCATAGCTTCACGCTGCGCCTCGGGCAGTTCACGGGTCATATCGGTGTCAATGAACCCAGGGGTCACCGAGTTTACCGTAATCGAACGAGAACCGACTTCACGCGCCAGTGCACGGCTGAAACCTTCCAGACCGGCCTTGGCGGCAGCGTAGTTTACTTGGCCTGCGTTGCCCATGGCACCCACAACCGAACCAATACTGATAATTCGTCCCCAACGGGCTTTGGTCATGCCGCGCAAAACGCCCTTGGACAGGCGGAACAAGCTGTTCAGGTTGGTATCGACAACGTCATGCCATTCGTCGTCTTTCATGCGCATCATCAGGTTATCGCGGGTGATACCGGCATTATTGACCAGGATCGCCGGCGCACCGAATTGCTCCTGAATGCTCGCCAGCACGGCCGCTACGGACTCATCGCTGGTGACATTGAGTTCCAGACCAGTGCCCTGAATACCATTTTCTTTCAGGGTCGCAGCGATACGCTCGGCCCCCGAAGCGGAAGTCGCGGTGCCGACAACAATGGCACCCTGACGACCCAATTCCAGAGCGATAGCCTGGCCGATACCACGGCTGGCACCAGTAACCAGTGCAACTTTACCTTGCAGACTCATGCAAGCTTCTCCTTGTTCAGGCCAGCGCTGCACGGGCGGCAGCGAAAGCGTCTGGGGTATTGAGGTTAGAGGTCGACACGCCTTCAGCGCAACGTTTGTTCAAACCGGCAAGTACTTTGCCAGGGCCGCATTCGACCAGCTCAGTCGCGCCCTTGGCCGCCAGCGCCTGGATCGACTCGACCCAGCGTACAGGCTTGTAGAGCTGTTCAAGCAGATCGCGCTTGAGGGTTTCCAGATCGGCCGGCACGTTGGCGCTGACGTTCTGTACCACAGGGATCTGCGGCGCCTGCCAGTCGATCGCTGCGATCGACTCGGCGAACCGCTCGGCGGCCGGACGCATCAATTCGCAGTGAGACGGCACGCTGACCGGCAATGGCATGGCGCGCTTGGCGCCACGTGCCTTGCAGCCTTCGATGGCGCGCTCGACCGCCGCCTTGGCGCCAGCGATCACTACCTGGCCCGGGGAGTTGAAGTTGACCGCACTCACCACTTCGCCTTGCGCCGCTTCGGCACAGGCGGCCAGCACGTCGGCATCTTCCAGACCCAGGATTGCAGCCATGCCGCCCTGCCCGGCCGGAACAGCCTCCTGCATCAACTGACCGCGACGCTCTACCAGTTTCACGGCATCGCCCAGACTCAGACTGCCTGCAGCCACCAAGGCGCTGTATTCGCCCAGGCTGTGACCGGCAACGTAAGCCGGACGCGCGCCGCCTTCAGCCAGCCACAGGCGCCACAAGGCGATCGAGGCGGTCAGAATGGCCGGCTGGGTTTTATCGGTTTGATTGAGTTGTTCTTCCGGCCCTTGCTGGGTCAGTGCCCACAGGTCGTAACCCAGAGCATCGGAAGCTTCTTTGAATGTTTCGAGGACCACCGGATGTTGCGCGCCCAACTCGGCCAGCATGCCGAGGGACTGCGAACCCTGTCCTGGAAAGACGAATGCGAGGGAAGCAGACATGTAACAAGCCCCTAATGATCTTGTCGTCGGAGAATTGACGTCCCGTTTGTGGAACGCAAGAAACTCACAGTTGGATGGCCCATTGAACTGAGCGGTCACATTTAAGCATTGTCCGACGAAAACGCCTAAGGCAACAAATCTTCCAGGCGCCCATGGAGCCGTTCAGGCAAGTTTTCCTGGATCTCGATCAACGCGCGCTGAATCGCACTCTGAAAACCCTGCACCCCCGCCGAACCGTGGCTTTTCACGACAATTCCCTGCAAACCGAGGAAACTTGCGCCGTTATGTCGTGCCGGCGCCAGCTCGGCCTGCAAGCGTTTCATCAGCGGCAGCGCCAGTGCGCCCACTACTTTCGACGCGAAATTTTTCTTGAACAACGCCTCAATGCGCCCGGCAATCATGGTCGCCAGGCCTTCGCTGGACTTGAGCAGGATATTGCCGACAAAGCCGTCACACACCACCACATCCGCTTCGCCACGGTATAAGCCATCACCCTCGACAAACCCGATGTAGTTGATGCCACGAGCACTCTGCAACAAGGTGGCCGCCAGCTTGACCTGCTGATTGCCCTTGATGTCTTCGGTGCCGATGTTCAGCAATGCGACCCTCGGGCGAACGATGCCCAGGGTCTCTGCCGCGACCGAGCCCATCACTGCAAACTGCAACAAGTGCTCGGCACTGCAATCGACGTTGGCACCCAGATCGAGCAACTGGCAGTAGCCCTTCTGTGTCGGAATGGCCGCAATCATTGCCGGCCGATCGATGCCCGGCAAGGTCTTGAGCACAAACCGCGACAACGCCATCAGGGCACCGGTATTGCCGGCACTGACACAGGCCTGAGCCTTGCCATCGCGCAACAACTCCAGCGCCACACGCATCGACGAGTCAGGCTTGCCACGCAAGGCCTGCGCAGGTTTTTCGTCCATGGTGATAACTTCGGACGCCGGCGCAATCGACAGGCGCGCGCGATCCACAGCCGATTGGCTGGCGAGCAGTTCTTCAAGAAGGGAGGGTTGACCGACGAGGATCAGGTGCAGCGAGGGTGTAGCAGACAGACAAGCAAGGCTGGCCTGAACAATGCTGCGGGGACCGAAGTCCCCGCCCATTGCGTCAATCGCGATGACTTGAGCGGACAAGTGATTACTCGTCAGCGCCCTTGTCGATCACTTTACGGCCACGGTATACGCCTTCTGGCGATACGTGGTGACGCAGGTGAACTTCACCGGTGGTTTTTTCTACAGACAGGGTGCTAGCCTCGAGAGCGTCGTGCGAACGACGCATGTCACGGGCAGAGCGGGATTTTTTGTTCTGCTGAACAGCCATAATTGATTAACTCCTAAACGTTTGGGTCACGCTTTAACTGCGCCAATACACTGAACGGGTTGGACCGCGTTACCTCGTCCTCGCTCGGTTCGGGCTCATCGAGACCCGCCGGCTGCTGGCATTCTTCCGGATGATGAGCAGGCACAATGGGCAAGGCGAGCAGAAGCTCCTCCTCGATCAGTGACTGCAGATCCAAAGGATCTTCGCCCAGTTCCAGCACGTCATAACCTTTCGGCAACGACTGGGTATTCGCACCCTCCTTCACCACAGCATAACTGCATTCGCTATGGATCGGCAGGGTGACCAGCTCAAGACAACGCTGGCAAACCATTTTGACTTCGGTGTCGATAAAGCTGTGAATTACCACAGATTTACGTTCATCTCGTTCAAAAACGAATTTAGCCTGCACCGTACCGACAGTATCGGAAAGCGGGTCGCAGAGTCTCTCCAAATCGGCCAGCAGCAGTTCACCTTGAAGGGTGGTGCCACGGTCAGCCAATTTGCGCGGGTCAACGTGAGGTGGAATCGGGTCATTCAACATAGGCGCAGCATTATAGGGATGCCCCCAGCCATGTCAAAGGAAATTCAGCCCTGCCTGTCACTTGAGCCTGCGCTAGAATTCGCCCCTGCCCTTTGGAGATGCGCATGCTGCCTTTATTACTTGCTTCAAGCTCGGCCTATCGCCGGGAATTGCTGGCCCGCTTGCAGCTGCCGTTCACGTGCAGCTCGCCGGATATTGACGAAAGCCATCGTCCGGACGAGTCAGCCGTCGAACTGGTAAAGCGCCTCGCCGAAGAAAAAGCCCGCGCACTTGCAGGCAGTCATCCAGCCCACCTGATCATCGGCTCGGATCAGGTCGCCGTACTCGGCGAGCGGATTATCGGCAAACCTCACACCTTCGAAAAGGCCCGTGAACAACTGCTGGCATCCAGCGGCGCCAGCGTGACCTTCCTGACCGGCCTGGCACTGCTCAACAGTCAGACCGGCCACTGCCAGGTCGACTGCGTGCCCTTTACCGTACACATGCGCACACTCGACGCAGCACGCATCGAGCGCTACCTGCGCGCCGAACAGCCCTACGACTGCGCTGGCAGCTTCAAAGCCGAAGGTTTAGGGGTGAGCCTGTTTCAAAGCACCGAAGGCCCTGACGCCACCAGCCTGATCGGCCTGCCGCTGATTCGCCTGATCGATATGCTGTTGGCTGAAGGTGTGCAAATCCCCTGAAGCGCATCCCTGTAATTGAATGGACTCGCCCAAGCCTGCGCGCTCGAGTGCGCAGCGCTCGTTAAACCATTCACCACGACCTTTCAGACAAACCGCGCGCTCCGGATTTGCGAGCGCTGCGCACTCGAACGCAGGCTTCGCCAGCTGCTACAGAGACCGCATTTGCACAAAAAACCGGCCACTCGGGCCGGTTTGTTCATGCAGCCAGATGATCAGCGCAATGCTGGCCCCTGAAAGCCCATCCACATTGCCAAATGCTCAGCCACGCTGGCGCCAAGCTTTTTCGAGAAACGATCGAATGGCGATTCCTCAACAGTGAAATCCACCAACTCTTTCTCGCCGATCACATCACGCGCAACCGAACTTGCATTACCCAGACCATCGATCAAGCCCAACGACAGCGCTTGCTCACCCGACCAGACCAGCCCGGAGAACAACTCCGGATGCTCTTTGTCCTTCAGGCGATCACCACGCCCCTTCTTGACGCTGCTGATGAACTGCTGATGAGTGGTATCGAGCACGCTCTGCCAGAACTGTGTTTCCGCAGGCTTCTGCGGCTGGAACGGATCGAGGAATGATTTGTGCTCGCCAGAGGTGTAGGTACGACGCTCGACGCCCAACTTCTCCATGGTCCCGACAAAACCGTAACCGGCCGCCGTCACACCGATGGAACCCACCAGGCTCGCCTTGTCGGCGTAGATCTGATCCGCGGCGCTAGCGATGTAATAAGCACCGGAAGCACCCAGGTCCGAGATCACCGCATAAACCTTGGTATCTGGATTCAAGCCGCGCAAACGACGGATTTCGTCGTAGACATAACCCGACTGCACCGGACTGCCGCCAGGGCTGTTGATCCGCAGAATCACACCCTTGACCTTCTTGTCCTCAAAGGCTGCACGCAGGCTGCCGACGATATTATCGGCACTGGCCGGCTCTTTGTCGGCAATCATACCTGTCACATCGATCAGCGCCGTGTAGCCAGAGCCGAGGCTCGCGCCTTTCTCCATGCCTACCAATGGCGACAACAGAATCAACGCGCCCAGCAGGTACAAAAAAGTCAGCGACTTGAAGAATATTCCCCAGCGACGGGACCGGCGCTGTTCCTGCACCCCTGCCAGCAAGGTTTTTTCCAACAGCTTCCAGCTTTTCTCGTCACCGCTTTCCGCACTCGCCTTGGCGGGCGCTTTCCATTCGTCGGTCATGCCATGTACCCCAGCAAAAAAACCAATTAAACCCGCTGATTCAGCCAGGCGTGCAACTCTGAAAAACGATCAATGGCCAGTCTCGGCTCAAATAGCTTCAAGGCGTCGATCGATTGAGCGCCATAGCTGACCGCCACCGAATCCATGCCCGCATTGCGCGCCATCTGCAGGTCGAACGACGAATCGCCAACCATCAGCGCTTGCTCCGGGCGAACCTCGCAATGGGCGAGAATCTGCTCAAGCATCAGCGGATGGGGTTTGCTGGCAGTTTCGTCAGCAGCACGGGTGATATCGAAATAATCTTCCCAGCCGTGAGACTTCAGCACCCGGTCCAGCCCACGACGAGCCTTGCCGGTCGCTACTGCCAGATGATACCCCTCGACACGAAATGCTTCGAGAGACTCGACAACGCCCTCAAACAGCGGGGAAGGCACGGCCTCCGCCGCAATGTAGTGATCCGCATAGTGCTGACGGAATGCTATCAGCTCGGTGTCGCCAATCTCGGGGTACAGGGTGCGGATCGCTTCCGGCAAGCCCAGACCGATAATGCCTTTGACGGCAAAATCATCACGCAACTGAAAACCGGACCGCTCGGACGCGACATGCATCGCCTCGACAATCCGACCGATGGAGTCAGCCAGCGTGCCGTCCCAATCGAAAATCAGCAGCTTGTAATCAGTAGGGTGCACTCAAGCGCTCCACGGTTTTGGCCCACATCTCGTCGACCGGCGCCTGCAACTTGAGCTCACCACCATCAGGCAGCGGCACAGTCAGCATGTAGGCATGCAGAAACAGGCGCTTGCCGCCGAGATCACGAATCTCTTTGCTGAAACCCTCATCGCCGTACTTGGTATCACCAGCGATGCAATGGCCCGCATGCAGAGTATGGACGCGAATCTGGTGAGTGCGACCCGTGATCGGCTTGGCCTCGACCATCGTGGCAAAGTCGCCAAAGCGACGCAGCACCTTGAACACGGTCACAGATTCCTTGCCCTCCTCCTCGTCCACCTCGACCATGCGCTCGCCGGAGCGCAGATTGCTCTTGCCCAGCGACGCACGGACTTGCTTGATCGAGGCCGCCCAGTTGCCACGCACCAGCGCCATATAGCGCTTATCGACGCCATCGCCACGCAATGCCGTGTGCAAGTGGCGCAACATGCTGCGCTTTTTGGCAATCATCAGCAGGCCGGAGGTATCACGATCGAGACGATGAACCAGTTCGAGCTCCTTGCAATCCGGACGCAACTGACGAAAGGCTTCGATCACGCCGTAGGTCAAGCCACTGCCACCATGAACCGCAATGCCGCAAGGCTTGTTGACCACGATCAGCGCCTTGTCTTCATAGACAATCGCGGCCTCGAGCCGCTGCAGCAGACCTTGGGCCAGCGGCACAGGTTCGTCGCGCTCAGGCACGCGAACCGGCGGCACGCGCACGATATCGCCCGCCTGCAGCTTGTATTCGGGCTTGATCCGACCTTTGTTCACCCGCACTTCGCCCTTGCGCAAAATGCGGTAAATCAAGGTCTTGGGCACGCCTTTGAGCCGAGCGAGGAGGAAGTTATCAATACGTTGGCCGGCATATTCCGGCGAGACCTCCAGCAGTTGTACGGCTGGGGTCGAGGGGGCAGTAGTCGTCATGGCGCCGATGATAACAATTTTTTATGGAATTGAAGCACTTAATCATTGCTGCTATAGTCGCGAACGCCGCCAAAAGTGGCCTGGACAGCGGACTAACGGTCAAAAACCGGCCCTGACCAACGCAATTCACGAGGACGAGAGGCCGTCCTACGGGGCTTTCGCTACGTAACGGCAGAGTTTGCAGTTGTAACGAGCGCAGGTGACATAAGGCCTGAATCATGCCGCAAAGCAGAGTTTTCACTCGCCTTCCGAGCAAATATTCACGGCCAGTTCACAAAGTGCAGTCAGCTGCGAACGACCCCGAGCGAACGCTTCGGAAACACCGCCTAAATTAGCCATGATGCGTGACCTCCCCCTTTCGGAGCTCACGGTAAATGCCAACCCGCTGCGGATTCTGCGCGCGGCAGCACCCGAATTATCAGGGATACGTGTAGGGTGGAGATGCACAACCGCTGGACTGTGTAGCAATAGGCTTTATCAAGACGCTTCATCTCGTCCACAGCCGCCGGTTGATTCCTCCTCCTGACTGAGTGCTTAAGTAGCCACAGCAAGCAGGACGCGTACGTCGCAACACCGGCCCAATTGGTCGGGGTTCGCTAGACACTGGAGTGTCCAACCACTCCTGACGCACCTGACACCGACCGTGAGAAGTCGTGTGTGCCGAACGCCGTTTCCGGCAGCCCGGAAACCGACGGTACTACATGAAAAGAATGCTGATTAACGCAACTCAACCCGAAGAGTTGCGTGTTGCACTGGTAGATGGCCAGCGCCTCTACGACCTGGACATCGAATCCGGTGCACGCGAGCAGAAGAAGGCCAACATCTATAAAGGCCGGATTACTCGCATCGAACCAAGCCTTGAGGCTGCCTTTGTCGATTTCGGCTCTGAGCGCCACGGCTTCCTGCCCCTCAAAGAAATCTCCCGCGAATACTTCAAGAAAGCCCCTGAAGGCCGCGTCAATATCAAGGACGTCCTGAGCGAAGGCCAGGAAGTCATCGTTCAGGTCGAAAAAGAAGAACGTGGCAACAAGGGCGCCGCCCTGACCACCTTCATCAGCCTGGCCGGTCGTTACCTGGTACTGATGCCGAACAACCCGCGTGCCGGCGGTATTTCCCGTCGCATCGAAGGTGAAGAGCGCAACGAACTGCGTGAAGCCCTGAACGGCCTGGTTGCCCCGGCCGACATGGGTCTGATCGTTCGCACTGCCGGCCTTGGCCGCAGCAGCGAAGAAATGCAGTGGGACCTCGATTACCTGCTGCAACTCTGGACCGCCATCAAAGAAGCTTCGCTGGATCGTTCCGCGCCGTTCCTGATCTACCAGGAAAGCAACGTGATCATCCGCGCCATCCGCGATTACCTGCGCCAGGACATCGGCGAAGTGCTGATCGACAGCGTTGAAGCCCAGGACGAAGCCCTGACCTTCATTCGCCAGGTGATGCCGCAGTACGCCAGCAAAATCAAACTGTACGAAGACAGCGTTCCGCTGTTCAACCGTTTCCAGATCGAAAGCCAGATCGAAACCGCCTTCCAGCGCGTCGTCGAACTGCCTTCCGGCGGCTCCATCGTTATCGATCCGACCGAAGCCCTGGTGTCCATCGACATCAACTCGGCGCGCGCCACCAAAGGCAGCGACATCGAAGAAACCGCACTGCAGACCAACCTTGAAGCTGCCGAAGAAATCGCCCGTCAGTTGCGCTTGCGCGACATCGGCGGCCTGATCGTCATCGACTTCATCGACATGACCCCTGCCAAGAACCAGCGCGCCGTGGAAGAGAAAGTCCGCGAATGCCTGGAAGCCGACCGCGCTCGCGTGCAAGTCGGTCGTATCTCGCGCTTCGGCCTGCTGGAAATGTCCCGTCAGCGCCTGCGTCCATCGCTTGGCGAAAGCAGCGGCATCGTCTGCCCGCGTTGCAACGGCACCGGCATCATCCGAGATGTTGAATCGCTGTCGCTGGCGATCCTGCGCCTGATCGAAGAAGAAGCCCTGAAAGACCGCACCGCCGAAGTTCGCGCACAAGTGCCAATTCCGGTTGCAGCTTTCCTGCTCAACGAAAAACGCAACTCGATCACCAAGATCGAACTGCGCACCCGTGCCCGCATCGTCATTCTGCCGAACGATCACCTCGAAACGCCGCACTTCGAAGTTCAGCGTCTGCGCGATGACAGCCCGGAAGCCGCAGTCGGCCAGTCCAGCTACGAAATCGCCGCTGCCGCTGCCGAAGTCGAAGAAGTCCAGCCAGCCGCCGCGACCCGCACTCTGGTTCGCCAGGAAGCCGCGGTCAAGACAGCTCCAGCCCGCGCCAACGCTCCGGTTCCGACCGAAGTCGCCGCTGCGCCAGTGGCTGCTCCGGCCGTCGCCCCAGAGCCAAGCCTGTTCAAAGGCCTGGTGAAGTCGCTGGTCAGCCTGTTCGCCACCAAGGAAGAGCCTGCTGCGCCGGTGGTGGTTGAAAAGCCAGCCGCCGAACGTCCTGCTCGCAACGAAGAGCGCCGCAACGGCCGTCAGCAGAGCCGCAACCGTAACGGTCGCCGCGATGAAGAGCGCAAGCCTCGTGAGGAACGTGCACCGCGTGAAGAACGCGCACCACGCGAAACCCGTGAAGAAGCTCCAGCAGTTGCCCAGGAACGCGCTCCACGTGAAGAGCGTGCACCACGCGCCCCTCGCGAAGAACGTGCACCGCGCGCCCCGCGTGAAGATCGCAAGCCACGTGGCGAGCGTGAAGAACGTCCGGTTCGTGAATTGCGCGAGCCTCTGGATGCCGCTCCGGCCGCCGCGGCCAGCGCTGAAGAACGTCCAGCCCGTCAGCCACGTGAAGAACGCGCTCCACGCCCACCGCGTGAAGAACGTCAGCCACGTACCGAGCAAGCCGCTGCTGCCGTTGCTGCCGTTGCTGAAGAAGAGTTGACCACCAACGAAGAGCAACTGCAGGAAGACGGTCAGGAAGGCGCCGAAGGCGATCGTCCACGCCGCCGCTCCCGTGGTCAGCGTCGTCGCAGCAACCGTCGCGAGCGTCAACGCGATGCCAACGGCAACGTGATCGAAGGTTCGGAAGAGTCCGAATCGGCTGAAAACGCCGAAGCGCCAAGCGCTGCCGATCTGGCCGCCGGCCTGGCTGTTACCGCAGCCGTTGCCAGCTCCGTGATCAGCGCGCCTGCTGAAGCACAAGCCAACGAGCAAGCTGAACGCGCCACTGCCGCCACTCTGGAAACCGCTCCGGTTGAAGCTCCAGTGGTTGAAGCGACCACACCAGTAGAAGTCACCGCTGCTCCGGAAATCGAAGTAGCACCGGTTCGTGAAGCACAAACTGAAGTTGAAGCTGCCGCTGAGCCGGCCGTCGTCGCTGAACCAGTGGCTGCTACCGAGCCTGTGGTTGAAGCGCCGGCTGAACCGGTACGTGAAGTTCGCGAAGAACAAACCACGTTCAACTGGGTTGCCGAGCCACCTGTAGCGGTCGAAGCTCCAGCGCCAGTCGCTGAAGCCCCGGTTGCTGAAGCCTTGGTCTCCGAGCCAGTGGTCACAGCTGCCGAGCCTGCTCCGGTGGTTGAAGCGCCTGTGGTTGCCGAACCGGTGGTTGAAGCCGCCCCTGTCAGCGCCCTGACCCCAAGTGGCCGTGCGCCGAATGACCCGCGTGAAGTACGTCGTCGCAAGCGTGAAGCCGAGCGCCTGCAGAAGGAAGCCGAGCTGGCTGCCGCTGCTGCTCCGGTCGCTGCCGAGCCAGCCCCGGTTGTTGCTGAAGTTATCGAGGCAGCCCCTGCCCCGGCCGCTGAAGTCGCTGCCGAACCGGTTGAATCCGCGATCGACGAAGCACCGCGCTCCGTTCAGGAAGCGGTAGAGCAACACGAGCAAGCCCAGGAAAAAGAGCACGAGCCTAAACCCCTCGCCTGATTCCATCGGCCACTAAAAAGCCCCGCTTGGTGATCCAGGCGGGGCTTTTTTATGTGAATTTGCGGTGTTTGAGCCGACGCCTTCGCGGGCAAGCCTCGCTCCTACAGGTATTGCGCCGATCCGTGTAGGAGCGAGGCTTGCCCGCGAAGACGGTGTGTCAGGCAAATGCTAATGCAGCAGGCACATCCACATCCCACAACACCCCCGGATCCTCCACCGCCACCTCGACCACCCTTGCCTGCGCAAACAGCGACTTGGCGCCGTGATCACCGGTCAACGCCATCAACCCTGGACCAAAGCTTCGCCCGAACCCCACCGGATGCCCATATTGCCCCTCATGCACCGGCACGCTGATCGCATCATTGGCAATATTCGCGACAACCCGCTCAATGCTGGACGGCAGGATAAACGGCATGTCCCCCAGCATGATCAGCCAGCCACCGAGTTGCGAGCACGCCGCCACACCCGCCGCAATGCTGTCGCCCAGACCGGTCGACTCGACCCGCACAATCTCGCAGCCATAGGCCTGAGCCATGCGAATCACTTGCGGGCGATCCGCGGTGGTCACCAGTACGCGCTTCTCAAGCGCGGCCGGCAGATTCACCAGCACCTGCTCGATCACCGAATGCACGGTGACGCCGTCACGAGCGGTGCAGTCCACTAGCAGCTTGTCCTTGTCGTCTCCCGCCACCTGTCGAAACCGACTGCCCTGCCCGGCGGCCAGGATGATGACGCCGATGGAGTCGCTCATACGCCCTCCTGCAACGGCCTCTTCTGTTTCAGCTCGATGCCGTTCTTGATCGCCACAATTTCGGCCAGCAGCGACAAGGCGATTTCCGCCGGTGTATGGCTGCCGATGTGCAAACCGATCGGGCCGTGCAAGCGCTCGATGGCCTGTTGTGACAAGCCTAGCTGAGCCAGGTTGTCCCGGCGCTTCTGGCTATTGATCCGCGAACCCAGCGCACCGACATAAAACGCCTTGGAGTCCAGCGCCGTGAGCAGCGCCATGTCATCCAGGCGCGGATCGTGGGTCAGCGCGACAATGGCGGTACGTTCGTCGGTCTGGATGGTCAGCACCGCTTCGTCGGGCATGCCCGAGACAAAGCGACCGTGTTGCTCTTCCCAGCCATAGACGAACTCAGTGCGCGGGTCGCAGATCAGCACTTCGAAATCCAGCAGCCGCGCCATCTCGGCAACGTAGCGCGACAGTTGGCCGGCGCCGATCAGCAACAGCCGCCAACGCGGACCATAAATGGCGCGCAAGGTCTGCCCGTCAAACACCAGCGCGTCGGTCTTGCTCGCTGGCTGCAGAATCACTTCACCGGTCGCCAGGTTCAACTCACGCGCAACGATTTCATGGGCCTCGCAGCGCGTCAGCAATTCGGCAACCCACGCCGGATCGCCGACGCGCTCCTCGGTCAGACGCAACGTGCCGCCGCACGGCAAACCAAACCGCGCGGCCTCCTCACGGGTGACGCCATAGGTAATCAATTGCACCGGCGGCCCATCGGCCGGAATACGGCCATCGTGCAGCCGGGCAATCAGGTCATCCTCGACACAGCCACCGGACACCGAGCCAATCACCACGCCGTCTTCACGCAAGGCCAGCATGGCTCCAGGTGCCCGGGGTGCGGTGCCCCAGGTCTGGACCACGCTGTACAGCATCACCCCTTGACCGGCGCGGCGCCATTGCAGCACGCTGCGCAGGACGTTCAGATCGACGCTGTCCATCAGGCTTGCGCCTTCTGCCAGCCTTGCAACTGATAGCGCACCGGCAGGTTACGGATGCGCTTGCCGGTGGCGGCGAAGATCGCGTTGCACAGCGCTGGCGCAATCGGCGGCACGCCCGGCTCACCGACTCCGCCCAACGGCACATCGCCCGGTGGCGTAACCAGGTGCACGGCGACTTCTTTCGGCGCCAGGGACATGCGCGCTACCTCGTACATGTGGAAGTTGTCCTGCTGAACCTTGCCGTCTTTGAAGCTGATCTCCCCCAGCACCGCGTTGCCCAGGCCCATCACGCAGGCACCTTCGAACTGCGAGCGAATCCGCTCAGGGTTAATCTGCGGGCCGCAATCCACGGCGATGTCTGCCTTGTGCACGATCAGCGTGCCATCGTCTTTGACTTCCACCTCGATCACCGCCGCCACATAAGTGACAAAACTATAGTGCACCGCCAAGCCCAGACCTCGACCCTTGGGCAACTCACGCCCCCAACCGGCCGCTTTGGCGGCGGTTTCCAGTACGGTGCGCATCCGTGCAGTGTCGATTGGATAACGCTCGGGAGATTCGCCGTAGTTCCACTCTTCACTCAAGGTGCGCGGATCGATCTGACGGTCCGGGCCGAGCAACTTGATCTGATACTTGAGCGGATCCTGGCCAGCCTTGTGGGCCAGTTCATCGACAAAGCTCTGAATCGCAAAGCCATGGGGAATGTTCGACACCGAGCGATACCAGCCGACCCGGGTATGGACTGTCGCTTCAGGGTTTTCCAGGCGCACGTTGGGGATCGCGTAAGCCATGTTGGTAAAGCCCATGCCCAGTTCGAAAGCCGCCTCATGGTTCATGCCCGACGCGAACAGTGCGGTGATACTCGGCGCCACCGTGCGGTGCAGCCAGCCGGACGGCAGGCCGTCCTTGTTCAGGCTGGCTTTCAGGTATTCAGCAGACACGGTGTGGAAATAGGAGTTGTGGATGTCGTCTTCACGGGTCCATTGCACCCGCACAGCCTTACCCGGGAACTCCTTGGCCAGGATCGCCGCTTCAACGACGAAGTCTGGCTTGGATTTGCGACCGAAACCGCCGCCGAGCAAGGTGACGTTGAACGTGACGTTATCGAATGGAATGCCCAAGCGTTCGCCAATCCGTTCGCGGCTGACTTGCGGGGCCTGGCTTGGGGCCCAGGCTTCGCACACGCCATCCTTGAAACGAGCGATGGCGACCATCGGTTCCATCGGCGATTGCGCCAGGTGCGGCAGGTAGTAAGAGGCTTCGAGGGTGCTGTCGGCGCTGCTCATGGCCTGGTCGATGCTGCCGGTATTGCGCACCACTTTGCCGGGTTTGAGGGACGCTGCTTCGAGTTCCTTGCGGTAGGCGATCGAGTCGTAACTGGCGTTGGGGCCGTCATCCCATTCGATTTTCAGCGCTTCGCGGCCCTTGATCGCCGCCCAGGTATTGCTGGCCACCACGGCCACGCCGCCCAGAGGCTGAAACTCGGACGGCAATGGACGGCTTTCGACTTGCAGGACCTTGATCACGCCCGGGACTTTCATCGCGGCGCTGGCATCGAAGGATTTGACCTTGCCACCGTAGACCGCTGGACGCGCGATGGTGGCGAATAGCATGCCGTCGAAATGCACATCGGCGCCGTAGACCGCCCGGCCGTTGACGATGTCCGCACCGTCGATGGCCTTGGTGCCTTCCTTGCCGATGTAACGGAATTCCGATGGCTGCTTGAGCCGCAGGCTGTCGCGAGCCGGCACCGCCAGTGCACCGGCAGCAGCGGCCAATGCGCCGTAGCCCAGTTCACGACCGGTCGGTTGGTGAATGACTTTATGCAGTTGCGCACGGCACTCGCTGACCGGCACTTTCCACTGCGCGGCGGCGGCTTGCTCAAGCATGGTTCGCGCGGCAGCCCCGCAACGGCGCATTGGCTCGTACCAGTGACGCATGCTGCGTGAACCGTCGGTGTCCTGATTGCCGAAACGCACTTCGTCGCCCGGTGCCTGTTGCACTTTGACCAGCGCCCAGTCGGCGTCCAGCTCATCGGCCACGACCATGGTCAGGCTGGTGCGTACGCCCTGGCCCATTTCCGAGCGGTTGCAGACCACGGTCACGCTGCCATCGGCGGCGATGCTGACATAAACCTTGGGGTCGTCGATCCAGCCGTTGGGCATGCCGTCTGCGCCGAACTTCTTGTCTTTTTCGGCGGCGAGCGCGTCCTGCCAACCCCAACTGGCTGCCAGCACCAGGGCACTGGTGGCGCCCACACCTTTGAGGAAACCACGGCGGCTGAGGTTGCTTAGCGCAAAATCATTCGGTAACCGGCTCATGCCTTGGCCTCCTTCAGGTGAGTGGAGGCCTGGCGGATCGCGATCTTGATCCGGTTATAAGTACCGCAACGGCAAATGTTACCGACCATCGCCTCTTCAATCTGCTCGTCGCTGGGGTTCGGATTGGTTTTCAGCAACGCCGTGGCCGACATGATCTGCCCGCCCTGGCAGTAACCGCACTGGGCCACGGCGCTGTCGAGCCAGGCTTGCTGGACGACTTTGCCAACCGGGTCGTTGTGCAGCTCATCGATGGTAGTGACATTTTGCCCGGTCACGGAACTGATGGGCGTGATGCACGCCCGCGCGGGCTGGCCGTCGACATGAATCGTACAGGCGCCGCACAGACCCATGCCGCAGCCGAATTTCGTGCCGGGATGGCCGCCCGCCACATCGCGAATGGCCCACAGCAGTGGCATCTCGTCCGCTACATCCATTTTGTAAGGTTGACCGTTGAGAATCAGAGTATTCATGGGCACGCCCGCATAGTTATAGAGGTTATGGGGTCGAGCAATCTGCCGCGTGGGTTCCTTCACGCAGATCGACTCAGGCTAATGGGCTCTCTTACGCGGACGACAACGTCTGCATCGGGCCTTTGGTGGAGCAAATGCTTGCATCGTTAGGTGGCTAAGTTAACTGAGCATTAACAAAAAAGCCCTGCACATTTGAAGATGTGCAGGGCTTTGGAATCAGCCTGAAAGGGTAGCCTCAATACTGATTGGGTTCCATTTCCAGATCGACCTTGAAACGCTCCGAAATATCTTTCTGAATACGCTGCGCCAGGTTCAGCAATTGCAGGCCCGTTGCGGTGCCGTAGTTGACCAGCACCAGCGCCTGTAATTTATGCACACCGGCATCACCGTCGCGAAAGCCTTTCCAGCCGGCCCGTTCGATCAACCATCCCGCCGCCAGTTTCATTTGCCCGTTGGGTTGCGCGTAGGCCACCAGCTCCGGGTATTGCTCCTTGAGTTGCGCCACTAATGTCGCCGGCACCAAGGGGTTCTTGAAGAAGCTGCCGGCATTGCCGAGCACCGCCGGGTCCGGGAGCTTTTCGTTGCGAATGCTGCAAATGGCCTGGCTGACATCGGTGGCAGTCGGGTGATCGATGCCCTGTTCAGTCAGGCGCTGACGCACCGGGCCGTACTCCAGATGCAGGTGTGCGGCGTGATCCAGGGCAAAACGAACGCGCAGGATCAACCACCGCCCCGGCTCCTGTTTGAACAGGCTGTCACGGTAGGCGAAGTTGCACTCGGCCAGCGAGAAGTCGCGCAGCTCGCCGGTCTGGCGATCGAGGGCCGTCAGGCCGGCAAACACGTCTTTGATTTCGACGCCGTAAGCGCCGATGTTCTGCATCGGTGCCGCGCCGACAGTGCCGGGGATCAAGCTGAGGTTTTCCAGCCCCGACAGCCCTTGCGCCAAGGTGTGCTGCACAAACGGATGCCAAGGCTCGCCGGCCTCGGCTTCAATCACGACCTTGCTGCCGTCATCACTGAGAATGCGAATCCCGCGTGTGGCCATGCGCAGTACCAGCGCCTGCACATCAGCAGTCAGCAGCAAATTGCTGCCGCCGCCGATCACCAGCACGGGCACATCATGTTCCACCCCATAGGCCAGGGCTTCGCGCACGTCAGCATCGCTATGGGCTTCGGCAAACAGCCGGGCCTGAACGTCCACACCAAAGCTGTTGTACGGCTTGAGCGAAACCTGGGGTTGAAGCTGCAAACTCATAACCGGCCCTTCAATTCGATCACCAGCAAATCGCTGGCGCGCTCTATCAGGTCCAGTACCAGCTCGAAGCCCTGGTCGCTGTCGTGATAAGGGTCCGGCACTTCATCGATTTCCGACTGATAGCGACGCAGGAACAGGTCCAGTTCGGCCTTGCCCTTGGCCGGTTGCAGGGCCTTGAGGTGGCGCAGGTTGCTGTTGTCCATCGCCAGAATCAGGTCGTAGGTGGCGAAATCGGCACGGGTCACTTGCTGAGCGCGCTGGGCGGACAGGTCGTAGCCGCGCAGTTTCGCCGCGGCCTGGCTGCGCTTGTCCGGGGGCTTGCCGACGTGCCAGTCACCGGTGCCGGCGGAGGCCACTTCGACTTGATCGGCCAGCCCCGCCTCACGCAGTTTGTGCCGCAATACGCCTTCGGCCGTGGGCGAACGGCAGATGTTGCCCAGGCAGACGAACAGAACCCGCATCAGGCCTCCAGCAAGCGACGAACGCGCTCGAGGTCTTCAATGGTATCGACACCGGTAGGCGGTGCGATCAGCGCATCGGCGACGTGAATCCGCACACCGTGCCAGAGCGCCCGCAGTTGCTCCAACGCTTCGGTGTTTTCCAGCCAGCACGGGCCCCAGGTGACGAAGTCCTGCAGGAAACCGGCGCGATAGGCATAAATGCCGATGTGGCGGCGATACGGCACGCCTTCCGGCAATTGCTCGCGGCTCTTGGCGAACGCGTCGCGAGCCCACGGCAAAGTGGCACGACTGAACGTCAGCGCCAGGCCATTGAGGTCGCTGACCACCTTGACCACGTTGGGGTTGAACAGGGTTTCCACGTCTTCGATCGGCTCGGCCAGGGTGGCCATGCGCGCTTCGGTGTGGACGGCCAGGTTGGCGGCGACCTGATCGATCACGCTCGGCGGAATCAACGGCTCGTCACCCTGAACGTTGACCACAATGGCGTCCGGGGCCAGGCCCAATTTCGCCGCGACTTCGGCCAGACGGTCGGTGCCGGAATTATGGTCTTCGCGCGTCAGCACCACGTCGGCACCAAAGCTTTTGCAGGCCTCGACAATGCGCGCATCGTCAGTGGCAACGACCACGCGCTGGGCACTGCTTTTGCTCGCTTGTTCCCAAACGTGCTGGATCATCGGCTTGCCGGCGATCAGCAGCAGGGGTTTGCCCGGCAGACGGGTGGAGGCATAGCGCGATGGAATGACAACGGTAAAGGCTGTGGTCATTTATCCAGACGCTCGTCGGTGGTCAGGGTGCGCGCTTCGCTTTCGAGCATCACCGGGATACCGTCGCGAATCGGGTATGCGAGGCCAGCGCCCTTGCTGATCAGCTCGGTTTTGTCGGCGCTGAGCTTCAGCGGACCTTTGCAGATCGGGCAAGCGAGAATATCGAGCAATTTGGTGTCCATGAACATTCCCTGGAGAGAAACGGAGTTAAGGCAAAAGACGAGCCGGCAACAGGCGTATCAGCTGTGTATCGAACCAGGCCACGAAGGCCGGCGATGGCACAGCATCGACCGCCAGGTACCACCAATCGGCGGCGGCGAAGGCACGGCACTTCACCGCGTCCTTTTCCGTCATCACCACTGGCAATGACGGTGTGAAATTCAAGGCCTGCACGCTGTACTCGGCGTGGTCGGCAAATGCATGCGGCACTGGCCGCCAGTGTAGCGTTTCGAGGGTCGTGAAGAAACGCTGGGGATTGCCGATCCCGGCAACGGCGTGAATAGCCTGGCCTGAGGGGAAGTGGTCCAGGGGCCGGCGTTCGCCGCTTTGCAGGTTGACCAGTGCCGTGGGTTGCAGCTGGAAGGCAAAACCGTCGATGCGGTCGGCCGTGGCACCGTTGTAAAGCACCGCATCGACGCTTTGCAGACGCTCGATCGGTTCGCGCAACGGCCCGGCCGGCAGGCAACGCTGGTTGCCCAGCCCCCGGGCGGCATCGATCAGCACCAGTTCCAGATGCCGGGCCAGCCGATAATGCTGCATGCCGTCGTCGGAGAGGATCAGGTCCAGCGGCTCGCTCGCCAGCAAGGCTTTGACTGCGCGGCTACGGTCCGGATCGATCATCAGCGGCACGCCGGTGCGCTGGACGATCAGCAATGGCTCATCGCCCGCCACGTCCGCGCCTTGATCCGCCTCGACCCGCCACGGCAATTGCGCAGGTTTGGCGCCGTAACCACGGCTGACGACGCCAACTCGCAAACCGCTGCGCTGGCAATGCTCAATCATCCATAGAATCAGCGGCGTCTTGCCGGTGCCGCCCACCGTGATGTTGCCGACCACGATCAGGGGCACCAGCGGTTGGTAGATCTCCCCCTCGCCCGCCAAAAAGCGTTTGCGCTTGCCGGTGACCACGCGTCGATACAGCCATTCCAGAGGCTGCAACAGCTTCAACGCCGGGTGACCTTCGTACCACGCAGCGAGCAATCGATCGGACATGGCCATCAGGACGCCGGCGCCGCCTCGACTGTGGTCATGCGCAAGTGACTGAAACCGAGCTTGCCGGCAGCGTCCATCGCGGTGATGACGGACTGATGGGGGGTCTTGCCATCGGCGCTGATGGACAGCGGCAGGTTGGTATCGCCGTTGGATTCTTTCTGGAGCGCTTCCATCAGGCTGGTCAGGTCATTCTTGGGCAACAACTGGTTGTTGACCGAGAACACCCCTTCAGCGCTGATAGCGATGTCCAGTTGCTTGGCCTGTTGGTCTTCGGCCGGGGAACCGCTGACCGCTTCCGGCAGGTCGACGCGCAACTGGGTTTCACGAGTAAATGTGGTGGTCACAACGAAAAACAGCAGCAGGATAAACACCACGTCAATCAGCGACGCGAGGTTGATGTCTATCGTTTCCCGTGGTTTACGACGGAATTTCACGCTTTGCCCTCAGCCAGGTCCACGTCGCGGTCGCCCTGTATAACCTCGACCAGCTTGATCGCTTCCTGCTCCATGCCCACCACCAGTTCATCGATCCGGCGTTGCAGAAAGCGGTGGAAGAACACGGCCGGGATGCCGACCATCAGGCCCGCAGCGGTGGTGATCAGCGCTTTGGAAATACCACCGGCCAGCACCGAGGCGTTGGTGCCCATGCCCGTGCCCATGAATGCACTGAAAATATCGATCATGCCCAGCACCGTACCCAGCAGACCCAGCAACGGGGCCATGGCAGCAATGGTGCCGAGGGCATTGATGTAGCGTTCGAGCTCGTGAATCACCCGCGCAGCGGCCTCTTCGATGCACTCTTTCATGATCTCGCGACCATGCCTGGAGTTCGCCAGACCGGCGGCCAGGATCTCGCCCAACGGAGAGTTGGCACGCAGTTCCTTGAGTTTTTCTTTATTGAGTTGTTTGTCCTTGATCCAGACCCAGACCTGCCCGAGCAGGTGCTCCGGGGTCACGCGGCTGGCACGCAGGGTCCAGAGACGCTCGGCAACGATCGCCATGGCCGCGATGGAACTCAGAATGATCGGCAGCATCATCCAGCCGCCGGATTTGACCAATTCCCACACAGTGACAGTCCCCTCGAAAAAGTGCGCCACTCTAACATAGGGGGTGGACGCACCGAAGACCGCGATGTCGCATCCGGTCGGGCTTCGACAGTTCGGGTTACTGGCTGGATGGTGGCGGATCGCGCCAGAAGCGCCGTTCTTGAAGCATCGTCCACGGCGGCTTGAAGCGCCCCAGTTGCAGACGAATGGCACCTTGCTCGGCGCTGTCGTAGATCGCCACACCGCGTTTTTGATACCGCGCCACGACCGTGGGATGGGGATGGCCGAAAGAATTGCCGTTGCCACGGGAGATCAGCACCGCGTTGGGTTGCAATGCGCTGAGCAACGCCATCGAAGATGAACTGCGACTGCCATGGTGCGGGGCCTGCAACCAATCCGTCGGTACCGCCAATGGACCGTCGAGCAGCGCCCGCTCGGCCGCGCTATCGATATCGCCAGTCAGCAGCAACCGCTCGCCATTGGCTTCGATCTGCAGCACACAGGACTTCTGATTGCTGTCTATGGCAGACGGCCACTGCCACAGCTGAAACTTCACACCGTCCCAGGCCCATTGCCGACCGCTCTCGCAGCTCTCGGCGTGCAGTTCGTCTGGCAGGGCCTGGTGATCGCCGCTCAGTATTTGCTTCACCGGTATTCCATTGGCAATTGCTCGCGCACCGCCGGCGTGATCGGCGTCGGCATGGCTGATCAGCATCAGATCGAGCCCGTTCACACCCAGTTTGCGCAATGACGGCAACACCACCCGCTCACCCAGATCGATATCGCCGAACCGTGGCCCGGCGTCATACAGCAAGGTGTGATGGCGGGTACGCACCAGGATTGCCAAACCCTGACCGACATCCAGCTGCCAGACCTCGGCCATGCCTTCAGGCAACGTGTGCCGGGGCGGAAAAACCAGCAACAGCAACATCGGCCAGCCCAACGGGCGCAACGGCACGCCTCGCGGCAATAACAGCAGAAAAGCCCCCAGCGTGCCGAGCGCCCATACCCACAACGGGACCGCCACCGGCACCCACGCGGGCAACTGCCCGGCGATCAACGCCAACGCCTTGAACAAAAGATCGATCAGACCGCCGGCCAACCAGAGCAATCCTTCGCCCACATAAGGAACGGGCAACAACATCGTCCCAAGCAAAGCCGGCGGCAGGACTACCAGGCTGACCCAGGGCACCGCCAGTAAATTGGCCAGCGGCCCGCTGAGACTGATCGGCAACCCCAGCACCAACAGCAGTGGGCATAGACCGATCGCGATCAGCCATTGAGCGCGGGTCCAGGTTTGCCACCAGCGCCATGCCCCCAATCGGCCGCCAAAAGTGAAAATCAGCACCGCGACCGCCGCAAAGGATAACCAGAAACCCGGTTGCAGGCTCGCCAGCGGGTCCAGCAGCAAAACACCGTCAAGCGCCAGCAATAGCGGCCACCATGCGCCGAGGTGACGAAACCGTAGTCGCCACAGCAGCACCAGACCGATCATCAGGCAGGCCCGCCGCACCGGCACCTCGAAGCCGGCCAGCAGCCCATAACCTAGCGCCGCCGCGAACGCCAGTCCGCATGCCCATGGCAGCCACGGCAAGCGCTTAGGCCATAAGCCATAACGCGCCAACCCGGCAATCAGCAGATACACCACTCCCGCCAGCAAACCAATGTGCTGCCCGGAAATCACCAACAGATGCACGGTGCCGGTGTCTTGCAGCACCTGCCAGTCCTCACGACTCAATCCGGCGCCATCCCCCAGCACTAATGCCGTCAGCGCACCCGTTCGCCCTTGAGCATCCACGGCCTGCAAACGCTGACGGATGCCGTCACGCCAGGCCCACTGTGCTTCCATCAGTCGCTGGCCATCTTTGACGGTCCCCGTGGCGCCGATGTGCCGGGCCAGTAACCAGGCGTCGTAATCGAACGCATGCGGGTTGAGCAACCCGACAGGACGCTTCAATTTGACGGCCAGCCGCCAATACTCGCCGCTGTTGACGGGCGGCCCGCCATACCAGGCCAGGCGCAGGTGCCGGGGCAGTCTGGTGCGACGCGACTGACTGTCCGTCAGTTCGAAACGCACCACGCCCTCAGCCTGCTGCGGTAACCCGGTCACACGACCTTCGACCCAGCGAGTCTCGCCATCGAGATTCAGCGCCAGGCGATCATTCAGCGCCCACTGTGCATTCGCACCCGACCAACTGAAACCGAACAGAAAAAATGCCAGGGGAAAGGTGCGAAACGGCAACAACATCAAACCCACTACCGGCAACAACAACCAAAGCCCCGCCGGCGGTAATACCGGTAAAAAACGCAGGGCCAGCAGACCCAACGCCAGCGCCATCATCCCTGTGCGCATAAGCCCGTCCTTGAGAGTCCCCTCCCTAGGCTTAGCCGGTGCGCCGCACGTCTGTCGTTATCAATTGTCACAAAGTCTGAATGGGCGGCTCGTAGAATCCAGACATACTTGCCGCCTGAACCGACCGAGAAGCCTTATGCCCCGGCGCTTATTCAAACGTTACATGCCAGACCCGACCAGCATCAGGGAACACAAATCCTTACGCTTTCTCGGCACCCTGCTGCATGATCCGAACCTCTGGCACCTCAATCGCCACTCCGTCGCACGGGCTATGGCGGTCGGTCTGTTCGCGGCGTTCCTGCCCGTCCCGTTGCAGATGCTGTTGGCGGCCATCCTTGCCATTGTGGTGCGCGGCAATATGCCGATTGCCGTCAGCCTGGTCTGGCTGACCAACCCGATTACCATGCCGGCGGTGTTCTTCTGTACTTACCAGACTGGTGCCTGGCTGATGGATGTTCCCGCCCGCAGCCTGCCGGATGAGTTGACCTGGGAATGGATCAGTGGCGAACTCTCGAGCCTGTGGCAACCGTTCTTGCTTGGTTCGGTGGTGACGGGGTTGACGCTGGGTGCCCTCGCCTATTGCCTGGTGATGATGTATTGGCGCTGGTGGGTTGGGCGGCAGTGGAAGCGGCGTAAGAAAAGTCGAATGTGAGAATGTAAAACGGCCTCCGCTTGGGAGGCCGTTTTTTATTGGTCGGGGACATATCCATTGTCGCGGTGACGTCGGCTCTTTGGTTGCGTACATATCCGTTTCTGCGGTCACGGCCGCTGGTGGTTATTGCACGCTCTTGTAGGAGCGAGGCTTGCCCGCGAAGGCGGCCTGATAGTCGACTGGGGTCTTTGATTGTTTACATATCCGTTTCTGCGGTAGCGTCGGCTGGCGGTTTCGCTTTTACAGCGAGTCACTTTCGAAAAGCGCGAAAGTAACCAAAGCGCTTCTGC
>NZ_AKJB01000087.1:0-20967 GCF_000282555.1 Pseudomonas sp. GM102
CCCGATGCTGGCGGCGAAAGCCGTTGTGTTCGGTCAGCAGGTATTCACCCTTGAGCTGCGCGGTATGAGCGTCGGCATCGCCCAGGGTCAGCGCCCGGTCTTGCTCTTCGCAACTCAAATGCAGGGTGATTTCTGTTGGCATTCCGGCACGGAATCCGTTGCCGATACCCCAAGGCGAACTCAGGTCATCAGCGCGGGTCGTGCTCGACTGACTCTGGGCAAATGCCTGCGCGGCCGCTTGCCAGAATTCATCGCTGAGGTCTGAAGGTGCTGGCAGCAGTTGTTCCTGATAACGCGGAATAAACCCGGTATCCAGCTCCGCCGCGGCAAATGCCGGGTGGCCGACGATTCGGCGCAGGAAGTTGATGTTGGTCTTCAGTCCGCCAATGGCAAACTCATCAAGCATGCTTAGCAAGCGCAGCCGCGCCTGTTCACGGTCTTCGCCCCAGGCAATCAGCTTGCCGAGCATCGGGTCGTAGAAGGGCGAAATCTCGTCGCCTTCTTCGACACCACTGTCGACGCGACGCCCCGGTCCTGCGGCGGATTCACGATACAGCGCCAGACGCCCGGTCGCCGGTAGAAAATCGTTGCCCGGGTCTTCGGCATACAGCCGTACTTCAATCGCATGGCCGATCAGCGGCACCTGGTCTTGAGTCATCGGCAGCGCTTCACCGCGGGCCACGCGAATCTGCCAGGCCACCAGATCGAGGCCGGTGATGGCTTCGGTGACCGGGTGTTCAACTTGCAGGCGCGTGTTCATCTCCATGAAGAAGAACTCACCGCGCGCATCCAGCAAAAACTCCACGGTGCCGGCGCCGACGTAACCGATGGCCTGTGCCGAGCGCACAGCGGCTTCGCCCATGGCTCGACGCAGTTCCGGGCTCAGACCCGGAGCCGGGGCTTCTTCGACGACTTTCTGATGCCGACGCTGGATCGAGCAATCACGTTCGTTGAGGTATAGGCAGTTGCCATGCTGGTCGGCGAATACCTGGATTTCCACGTGGCGTGGCTTGAGCAGGTACTTCTCCACCAACATCCGCGAGTCGCCGAACGAGGACAGCGCTTCACGTTGCGCCGAGGCCAGGGCTTCGGCCAGTTGGCTGACGTCCTCGACGACTTTCATGCCTTTGCCACCGCCGCCCGCCGTGGCCTTGAGCAGCACCGGATAACCGATGCGTGCGCAGGCGTCGCGGAAGGTTTCGAGGTCTTGGGCTTCGCCGTGATAGCCGGGTACCAGTGGCACGCCTGCGGTTTCCATCAAGGCTTTGGCCGCGGACTTGCTGCCCATGGCGTCGATGGCCGAGGCGGGCGGGCCGAGAAAAATCAGGCCGGCCGCTTCGATTGCGCGGGCGAACCCGGCGTTTTCCGAGAGAAAGCCGTAGCCCGGATGAATCGCCTGGGCGCCGCTGGCTTTCGCAGCGGCGATCAGTTTGTCGATTTGCAGGTAACTGTCGGCGGCTTTGCTGCCGCCCAGGTCAACGCGGATATCGGCTTCGCGGCTGTGCCGGGCATCCCGGTCGGTGGCGCTGTGCACGGCCACGGTGGTCAGGCCCAGGGCTTTGGCGGTGCGCATCACCCGGCAAGCGATTTCGCCGCGGTTGGCCACCAGCAAGGTGGTGAGAACAGGTGCGCTCATCAACGCGGCTCCTTGAGGGTGGTTTCGGCTTGCCAGGTTGGCGAGCGTTTTTGCAGGAAGGCGCGCAGGCCTTCCTGGCCTTCGGGGCTGACGCGGATTCGGGCGATGGCGTTTTCGGTGTAGCGTCGCAGCGCCGGAGTCAGCGCGCCATGGCCGACTTCACGCAGCAAGTCCTTGCTGGCGCGCATGGCCGCCGGACTGTTGAGCAGCAGGTTGTCGATCCACTGATCGACTTTCTGTTCCAGTTCAGCCATCGGGTAACTCTCCGACAACAAGCCGATTTCCCGAGCCCGTTGCCCGCCGAAACGTTCGGCGGTCAAGGCATAGCGCCGTGCCGCGCGCTCGCCGATGGCTTGCACCACGAATGGGCTGATGACCGCCGGTGCCAGGCCGATGCGCACTTCCGACAGGCAGAACTGCGCGTCATCGGCGCCGATGGCCATGTCGCAGCAACTGATCAGGCCCAGCGCGCCGCCATAGGCCGCGCCTTGTACCACCGCCACGGTCGGGATTTTCAGCTTGGCGAGGTTGTACATCAACTCCGCCAGTTCCCGGGCGTCGTCGAGGTTGGTGTGGTAATCGAGTTCGGCCGATTGCTGCATCCAGGCCAGATCGGCACCGGCGCTGAAATGCTTGCCGCGCCCACGGATCAGCAGAAAACGCAGGCTGGCATCGCTCGACACTTTGTCCAGCGCGAGGATCAGTTCGCGGATCATTTCGGCGTTGAAGGCGTTGTTTTTTTCTTCGCGGCTGAGCCACAAGGTCGCAAAACCCCTTGGATCGCTCAGCAGTTCGAGGGTGTTGAAGTCGCTCATGTTTGTCCGTCTCCACAACTCATGTGGGAGCAGGCTTGCTCGCGAAGAACGATAACGCGGTGCATCAGGTAAACCGCGGTGAATCCTTCGCGAGCAAGCCCGCTCCCACAGAAAATCACATCCGGAACACGCCGAAGCGGCTCGGTTCGATTGGCGCATTCAGCGATGCCGACAAGGCCAGGGCCAGCACGTCGCGGGTCTGCGCCGGGTCGATGACACCGTCGTCCCACAGCCGCGCACTGGAATAATAGGGATGCCCCTGTTCTTCGTATTGATCGAGGATCGGTTGCTTGATCTCGGCTTCCTGCTCGGCGCTGAAACCATGACCACTGCGTTCGGCTTGTTCACGCTTGACCTGCACCAGCACGCCCGCCGCCTGTTCGGCCCCCATCACGCCGATCCGCGCGTTCGGCCACATCCACAGGAAGCGTGGATCGTAGGCTCGCCCGCACATGCCGTAGTTACCGGCGCCGAAGCTGCCGCCGATGATCACGGTGAATTTCGGCACCTTCGCGCAGGCCACGGCGGTCACCAGTTTCGCGCCGTGCTTGGCGATGCCGCCGGCTTCGTATTTCTGGCCGACCATGAAACCGGTGATGTTTTGCAGGAACAGCAACGGGATGCCGCGCTGGCAGGCCAGTTCGATGAAGTGCGCGCCTTTCTGCGCGGCTTCGGCGAACAGGATGCCGTTGTTGGCGAGGATCGCGATCGGGTAACCGTGCAGGTGGGCAAAACCGCACACCAATGTCGTGCCGAACAATGCCTTGAACTCATCGAACACCGAGCCGTCCACCAGCCGCGCGATCACTTCGCGCACGTCGAACGGTTGCTTGGCGTCCGCCGACACCACGCCATACAACTCGTCGCTGCTGTACAGCGGCGCGATCGGCGTGCGTTGTTGCAGTTCACCTAGCTTGCGCCAATTGAGGTTGGCGACGCTGCGCCGGGCCAAGGCGAGGGCATGTTCATCGCTCTCGGCGTAATGGTCGGCGACACCGGAAATCTTGCAGTGCACATCGGCCCCGCCGAGGTCTTCGGCGCTGACCACTTCACCCGTCGCGGCTTTCACCAGCGGTGGGCCGGCGAGAAAAATCGTTGCTTGCTGACGAACCATGATCGCTTCATCGGCCATCGCTGGTACATAAGCGCCCCCGGCGGTGCAGGAGCCCATGACCACCGCAATCTGCGGAATGCCCAAGGCGCTCATGTTGGCCTGGTTGAAGAAGATCCGCCCGAAGTGTTCGCGGTCCGGGAACACTTCATCCTGACGCGGCAAGTTGGCGCCGCCGGAGTCCACCAGATAGATGCAGGGCAGGCGATTTTGTTGGGCGATGGTTTGCGCGCGCAGGTGTTTTTTCACGGTCAGCGGGTAATACGAGCCGCCTTTCACGGTGGCATCGTTGGCGACGATCATGCATTCGACGCCTTCCACCCGACCGATACCGGCAATCACACCAGCGGCGGGAACGTCTTCGCCGTACACCGCGTAGGCCGCCAGTTGGCTGATTTCGAGAAATGGCGAACCCGGATCGAGCAGGCGATTGATCCGCTCACGGGGCAGCAGTTTGCCCCGCGATGTGTGGCGCTCTTGAGCCTTCGGGCCGCCACCTTGCTGCACTTGCGCGAGCAGGGTATGCAGGGCGTCGACCTGTTTGAGCATTGCCGCGCTGTTGGCCGCGAACTCCGCCGAACGGGGGTTGAGCTGGGTATGCAGGATAGCCATGTGCAGCTCCGTTTAGCGGGTTTCGTTGAACAGTTCGCGACCGATGAGCATGCGACGGATCTCACTGGTGCCGGCACCGATTTCATACAGCTTGGCGTCACGCAGCAGACGACCGGCCGGGAATTCGTTGATGTAGCCGTTGCCACCGAGAATCTGGATCGCGTCGAGGGCCATTCGGGTCGCGCATTCGGCGCTGTAGAGGATGACTCCGGCGGCGTCCTTGCGGGCGGTTTCGCCACGCTCGCACGCCTGGGCCACCGCATAGAGGTAGGCGCGACTGGCATTGAGTTGGGTGTACATGTCGGCGACTTTGCCCTGGATCAACTGGAATTCGCCGATGCTTTGGCCGAACTGTTTGCGGTCGTGAATGTACGGAACGATCAAGTCCATGCAGGCCTGCATGATCCCGGTCGGGCCACCGGAAAGCACCACGCGCTCGTAGTCGAGGCCGCTCATCAGTACTTTCACGCCACCGTTGAGCACGCCGAGGATGTTTTCTTCCGGGACTTCGACGTCATCGAAAAACAGCTCGCAGGTGTTCGACCCGCGCATGCCGAGCTTGTCGAATTTGTTGCTGCGGCTGAAGCCTTTGGAATCACGTTCAACGATGAACGCGGTGATGCCGTGCGGCCCTTTTTCCAGGTCGGTCTTGGCGTAGATCACGTAGGTGTTGGCGTCAGGGCCGTTGGTGATCCAGGTTTTGCTGCCGTTGAGTACGTAGTGGTCGCCACGTTTATCGGCGCGCAGTTTCATCGACACCACGTCGGAACCGGCATTCGGTTCGCTCATGGCCAAGGCACCGATGTGCTCGCCGCTGATCAGTTTTGGCAGGTATTTGCTTTTCTGTTCGTGAGTGCCGTTGCGGTTGATCTGGTTGACGCAAAGGTTGGAGTGGGCGCCGTAGGACAGGGCGACCGAGGCCGAGCCACGGCTGATTTCTTCCATGGCGACGACGTGCGCCAGGTAACCCAGGCCCGCACCGCCGTACTCTTCCGGCACGGTAATACCCAGCAGGCCCATGTCGCCGAATTTGCGCCACAGGTCGGCAGGGAACAGGTTGTCGATGTCGATCTGAGCGGCGCGCGGGGCGATCTCTTTGGCGACGAAGGACTGAACCTGATCGCGCAGCATGTCGATGGTTTCACCGAGGGCAAAGTTCAGGGATGGGTAGCTCATGGGGCACCTTTTGGCTTTTTTGTAGGGTGGGGAGGGCAGTGATTCGGCTCTCACCTTTACGTTAACGTAAGCCTGTGACGAATGGCTGTCAATCACCCTTTACGTTAACGTCAACTTGAGCGAGAGTAGAGCCAGTTCTGAAAGACCAGCGTCGCACTCTGTGGCGAGGGAGCTTGCTCCCGCTCGAGCGCGAAGCGGTCGCAAATTGGTAAGTAAGGTGGATTAGACAGTACCTGATTTGCTGATAGCGACTGCTGTGCAGCCGAGCGGGAGCAAGCTCCCTCGTCACACAAGCCTCGCTCCTACAATAAAGACAATAGGGGTCGTCATGGATCAACCCAGTGCAAGCCCGCAGCGCAGCTATACCCGTGGTTCCCAGGACAAAGCCTTGCTGGCGATGACCATCGGGCAGGCGTTCGATAATACGGTCGCGCAATACCCGAACGGGGAGGCGCTGGTCGTGCGCCATCAGCGGTTGCGCTACACCTGGCAGCAGCTGTCAGAGACCGTCGACCTGCACGCCAGAGCATTTTTGGCGTTGGGCTTGCAGGCCGGTGACCGGCTCGGCATCTGGGCGCCGAACTGTGCCCAGTGGTGCATCAGCCAGTTCGCCAGCGCGAAAATCGGCGTGATCCTGGTCAACATCAACCCGGCTTACCGCAGTTCCGAACTCGAATACGTGTTGAAGCAGTCCGGTTGCCAATGGCTGGTCTGTGCCGGTGCCTTCAAGACCTCCGACTATCACGGCATGTTGCAAGGATTGGTTCCGGAACTGGCGGAGCAATCCATCGGCCAGTTGCAGAGCGAACGCCTGCCGGAACTGCGCGGGGTGATCAGCCTGGATGCGCAGCCGCCATCGGGTTTCCTGCCGTGGTCGCAGCTGACCGATCTGGCGGCGAGCGTGTCGGTCGAGCAATTGCGCGAACGTCAGGACAGTCTGCATTTCGATCAAGCGGTAAACATCCAATACACCTCCGGCACCACCGGTTTCCCCAAGGGCGCGACCCTCAGTCATTACAACATTCTCAACAACGGTTACATGGTCGGCGAAAGCCTCGGGCTGACGGCCAATGATCGGCTGGTGATTCCGGTGCCGCTGTATCACTGCTTCGGCATGGTCATGGGCAACCTCGGCTGCGTCACCCACGGCAGTACCATGATTTATCCCAACGACGCTTTCGATCCATTGCTGACGCTGAGCACCGTCGCCGAAGAAAAAGCCACCGCGCTTTACGGCGTACCGACCATGTTCATCGCCATGCTCGATCAGCCCAAGCGCGCCGAATTTGATCTGTCGAGCCTGCGCACCGGGATCATGGCCGGCGCGACCTGCCCGATCGAGGTGATGCGCCGGGTTATCAATGAAATGCACATGAGCGAAGTGCAGATTGCCTACGGCATGACGGAAACCAGCCCCGTGTCTTTGCAGACCGGTCCGTCAGACGAGCTGGAATTGCGCGTCACCACCGTTGGCCGAACACAGCCGCAACTGGAAAGCAAAATCATCGACGAGGCGGGCAACCTGGTACCACGTGGCACCATCGGTGAGCTGTGTACCCGGGGCTACAGCGTGATGCTCGGCTACTGGAATAACCCGCAAGGCACCGCCGAGGCTATCGATGAGGCGGGCTGGATGCACACCGGCGATCTGGCGAGCATGAACGACGAAGGCTACGTGTGCATCGCCGGGCGTAACAAAGACATGATCATCCGCGGCGGTGAGAATATTTACCCAAGGGAGCTGGAAGAGTTCTTCTTCACCCATCCGGCGGTAGCGGACGTGCAGGTGATCGGCATTCCTTGTTCCCGTTATGGTGAAGAGATCGTCGCCTGGATCAAATTTCACCCGGGCCACAGCGCGACCGAGCAGGAACTGCAAGCCTGGTGTAAGGAGCGCATCGCGCACTTCAAGACGCCGCGTTACTTCAAGTTCGTCGAGGAGTTTCCGATGACGGTGACCGGCAAGATCCAGAAGTTCCGGATGCGTGAGATCAGCATCGAGGTGCTCAAAGCGATACCGTAGGAGCGAGGCTTGCCCGCGAAGGCGTCTGGTCAGTCGACATCAATGTTGAATGACCAATCGCCTTCGCGGGCAAGCCTCGCTCCTACAGGTACAGGCTTCGTGAAACGCAGAAAGCACAAAGGGGAGCCGAAGCTCCCCTTTAATTTTGTCGTTACGTGCTCTTTTTTTATTATTGAGGGGCGGTCTGTTGTTGTTTTTGGTAACCGTGGCCCTTTACCGCTGTTTTTGTCGATCCCCATCCGGGATCAAGAGCAAACGTATTTTTTTGAGCGCTGATCTACTTTTTCGCTAAGCGATCCAACCAGTTCGGGAGCTACCTGAAGGTAGTTTTATTGTTCTCTGCCCGGTTGCGGGTTACTTCGAAAAGCACCCTGAAAAGCACATCCTCTCCAAAAAAATCTGTTAGCTGCGTCTCTGCCGTGTTGTTCTTGTTATGTCAGAGTCGTTACGTCTTATTTTTATTGGTTTGCAGTTTTTATTCTTGTTATGCCATAGAGATAGCAGAAGCCGTGCCAACTTTTAAAAACCCTTTAAATTCAATGCTTTGGGTTTTTCGTAGGATTTTTCATCCAACCCAAACCCGACAATTTGTTTCCGTGTTACTCGCTTGCGCCCACGTTTCTGCACACCCGGTAACACCCGGACACATCCACACTGTCACTGTGCGCTGCGAGCCTTGGCCACGCGTGAACCGGTAGGGCGCCCCAGCACCGCGCAAATCTGTTGGCCGGCCCGAATCAAGGCATCCAGGTCGACTCCGGTCTCGATACCCAGGCCGTTGAGCAGGTAAACCACGTCTTCGGTCGCGACATTACCGCTGGCGCCCTTGGCGTACGGGCAGCCGCCGAGGCCGGCGATGGAGCTGTCGAACACCGCGATGCCTTCCAGCAGGCTCGCGTAGATGTTGGCCATGGCCTGGCCATAGGTATCGTGAAAGTGCCCGGCCAGTTTTTCACGTGGCACATCGGCCGAGACCACTTCGAACATCTTGCGGGTCGCGCCAGCGGTGCCGGTGCCGATGGTGTCTCCCAGCGAAACCTCGTAGCAGCCCATGGCATAAAGCTCACGAGCAACCTGGGCGACTTGTGCAGGTGCGACGTCACCTTCGTAAGGGCAGCCCAGCACGCAGGACACGTAACCGCGCACGCTGACGCCGTGTTGTCTGGCGGCGTCCATGATTGGCACGAAGCGCTCCAGGCTTTCGCTGATCGAGCAATTGATGTTGCGCTGGGAAAACGATTCGGACGCTGCGGCAAACACGGCGACTTCCTTGACCCCGGCGGCGATGGCATCTTCAAAGCCCCGCAGGTTGGGGGCGAGGGCACCATAGGTCACGCCCGGCTTGCGCTGGATCTGCGCGAAGACCTCGGCGGAGCCGGCCATTTGCGGCACCCATTTGGGCGAGACGAAACTGCCGACTTCTATATAGCCCAGGCCTGCGGCGGTCAGTGCGTCAACCAGTTGCACCTTGTCCGCAACGCTGATGGGCTGGGCTTCGTTTTGCAGACCGTCGCGGGGGCCGACTTCGACCAGGCGTACGTGGGTGGGTAGAGACATGGCAATGGACCTGTTGAAATTGTATGAATGTTCACAGAACCCTGTAGGAGCTGAGCTTGCTCGCGAAAGCGTCAGGTCAGTCGACATCAATGTTGAAGGACATAGCGCTTTCGCGAGCAAGCTCAGCTCCTACACGAGCTGCTGGCTTTTGATCGTCTGTTCCAGCGCCTGAGTACAGCGCTCTTCGGCCGTATCGAGCTCCAGTTTCATCTGTTCGATGTCCAGCAGTTGCTGTTCGAGTTGTTCCCGACGCTCGGCGATTTTCGCCAGCATGCTGTGCAGTTGCTTGGTGTTACCGCTGGAGGGGTCATAGAGTTCGATCAGCTCGCGGCATTCGGCCAGGGAAAAACCAATGCGCTTGCCTCGCAGAATCAGCTTCAGGCTGACCTTGTCACGGGGCGAATAAATGCGTTCCTGGCCGCGGCGCTCGGGGCTGAGCAGGCCTTGCTCTTCATAGAAGCGAATGGCCCGGGTGGTGATGTCGAGCTCGCGGGCGAGGTCGGAAATGCTATAGGTCTGGCTGCTCATGGAAGCGCTCGAAAAAGGTCATGGCGCTAAGCTAATGGCAGGTTGACGTTTACGTCAAGGGGCATGGATTTATGGTGCTGCTGACGGCCTCTTCGCGGGCAAGCCTCGCTCCTACAGGTTTGGTGTCGATCATTTAACCTTGTAGGAGCGAGGCTTGCCCGCGAAGAACGATGACGCGGTCCAAAGCCCTACACCTTATCGAGCTTCTTCTCATGCGCCGTAACCTGCTGACACAACTCGATCATTTGCTCGCGCATCCAGCGGTTGGCCGGGTCCTGGTCGGTGCTTTCGTGCCAGTAGAGGTGGGTTTCCACCGGCGGAACCTCTTTAACCGGCAGGTTCACCGCGTACAAGTCATGGCGACGGGCGAAGCGTTCCGGCACGGTCATGACCATGTCAGTCTGTTGCAACACCTGGGATGCCATCAGGTAATGCTGGGAGCGCAGGGCGATCTTGCGCTGGATGCCCATTTTGCCCAGGGCGAGGTCGACATAGCCCAGACCGCTGCGGCGGCTGGAGATATGGATGTGGGTCAGGGACAGATAATCGTCGAGGGTGAATTTCTCTTTGCCCGCCAACGGATGGCCCTTGCGCATGGCGCACACGTAACGATCCTCCATCAACTTGACGTGACGCACCTGCGGGTCGGTGTTGAGCGGCGCATCCACCGCGAAATCGAGACGCCCGGCCGCCAGTTCCTTGGTGGTCTCGCGACGTTTGGACAAGAAGCTTTCGATGATCACTGTCGGCGCCAGGCGTCGCAGGCGCTGGAACAGCGGCGGCAGAATCACCGCTTCAGTGAGGTCGGTCATGCTGATGCGGTAGGTCTTGACCGCCTGTAACGGGTTGAAAATGCGGCTTTCCTGCACCGACACCCGCAGCAAGGAGAGAGCGTTGCGCACGGGGCCGATGATGTTCTGCGCCATCGGCGTGGGCACCATGCCTTGGGCGGTGCGCACGAAAAGCGGATCGTTGAAGGTTTCGCGCAGGCGGGCCAGAGCGTTCGAGACTGCCGGTTGAGTAATGCCGACAATCTGCCCGGCGCGTGTCAGGTTGGCTTCGGTGTAGATCGCGTCGAAGACGATGAAAAGGTTGAGGTCGACCTTGCTCAGATTCATTGCGCTGCGCTCTCTGCTCTTGTTTTAGGAAGGTAGCTCGATCAGTCGATCATATATCGGTGATGAATGTTAATACACGCCGAGAATAGGCTAGGTAAATTATCAACGCTGTTCTAGCATCGATTGCATGACCTGAACAACCTCCCTTTAGAAGGTAGCTGCCCATGGATTTCGCTTATTCGCCCAAAGTGCAAGAACTGCGTGAGCGCGTGACTGCGTTCATGGACACCTACGTTTATCCCGCTGAAGCGGTGTTCGAACGCCAGGTCGCCGAGGGCGATCGCTGGCAGCCGACAGCGATCATGGAAGAACTCAAACTCAAGGCCAAAGCTGAAGGCCTGTGGAATTTGTTTCTGCCTGAATCCGAACTCGGCGCCGGCCTGACCAACCTCGAATACGCGCCATTGGCGGAAATCATGGGCCGCTCGCTGCTCGGTCCTGAACCGTTCAACTGCTCCGCCCCGGACACCGGCAACATGGAAGTGCTGGTGCGTTACGCCAATGAAGAGCAGAAGCAACGCTGGCTCGAACCGCTGTTGCGCGGCGAGATCCGTTCGGCGTTCGCCATGACCGAGCCTGACGTGGCCTCGTCCGACGCCACCAACATGGCCGCCCGCGCCGTGCGTGATGGCGACGAATGGGTGATCAACGGCAAGAAATGGTGGACCTCTGGCGCCTGCGATCCACGCTGCAAGATCCTGATCTTCATGGGCCTGAGCAATCCGGATGCGCCGCGCCATGCGCAGCACTCGATGATTCTGGTGCCGGTGGATACCCCCGGCGTGAAGATTGTGCGTCCGCTGCCGGTGTTCGGTTACGACGATGCGCCTCACGGCCACGCCGAAGTGCTGTTCGAAAACGTCCGGGTGCCGTACGAAAACGTCCTGTTGGGTGAAGGACGCGGCTTCGAAATTGCCCAAGGTCGCCTCGGCCCGGGCCGGATTCACCACTGCATGCGTTCGATCGGCATGGCCGAGCGTGCGTTGGAGCTGATGTGCAAACGTGCGGTCGACCGCACCGCGTTCGGCAAACCCCTGGCGCGTCTGGGCGGTAACATCGACAAAATCGCCGACTCGCGGATGGAGATCGACATGGCGCGCCTGCTGACGTTGAAAGCCGCGTACATGATGGACACCGTTGGCAACAAGGTGGCGAAGAGCGAAATCGCGCAGATCAAAGTCGTCGCGCCGAACGTGGCATTGCGGGTGATCGACCGGGCGATCCAGATCCATGGCGGGGCAGGGGTTTCCAACGATTTCCCGCTGGCCTACATGTATGCCATGCAACGCACGCTACGCCTGGCCGACGGCCCGGACGAAGTGCACCGCGCGGCGATCGGCAAGTTCGAAATCGGCAAATATGTGCCGAAGGAAATGATGCGTAGCGGTCAGTAAGACGGGTGGGCTTTTGTGGCGAGGGAGCTTGCTCCCGCTGGGGCGCGAAGCGGCCCTGAAATACGGCAATCCGGTTGTTTCAGATGTACGGGATCGCCTGGTTTTACGACTGCTTCGCAGCCGAGCGGGAGCAAGCTCCCTCGCCACAGTTGTTCGCATTCTGGTTCAATACACCCAAACCTCAACCCGCCGATTCTTGATCCGCCCTTCATCCCCGCTGTTGGTCGCCACCGGCATCTCGGCGCCGAAACCGCGAATCTCGCGAAACACCACGCCGCTTTTCACCAGTTCTCGTCGCACCGCCATGGCCCGCAGTTTCGACAGCAGGTCTGCCCGCGCCGGGTCGCTCTTGGCGTCGCCAAACCCCACCAGCGTCACCTGCCCATTGGTTTTGTCGTGCTGCTTTATATAGTCGAGCACCCGCGACAGGTCCTGTCGGGCCTTGTTGTCCAGCGTCGCGCTGCCTTCTTCGAAACGAAAATTCACCGTCAGCCGCTGGGCATGGCGACTGAGTGCCTGATAACCCTCGGGCATCAGCGCATTCGGTGTGACGGCCATGGCCTGAACGGTCTGTGCGATAAAGCCATTGGCCGCGACGATCGCCTGGCCTTTGCTGCTTTGGGCAAACTTCACCAAGGCCTTAGCCCAGGGATTTTTCCCATTCGGCGGCAGGTAAAAGAACAGCCGACGGGATAGCGGGTAATCTTCCGTCGCGATCAGGCTATTGAGCGGCAGCATGGCCTGGGAGTCGCCATCGACAATGGCCACGGCTTTGGCCTGGCGTACATAAGGCAAACCGATGAAGCCGATGCCTTGCGGGTCGAGACTGACGGCATCGGACAATTGCTCGCTGGATTCGAAGCGTTTCGCGTTACTGCTCAGGGTTTTCCCATGCGGGCTGAGGACCAGTTCCTTGAACGTGTCATAGGTGCCCGATTGATCATCCCGCGCATAGAGATGAATCGTCCCACCGGTGCCGCCGAGTTCTTCCCAGGTTTTCGCTTCGCCACTGAAAATACGCGCCAGTTGCACGGTGTTGAGTTGCTTCAGCGGATTGTGCGGATGAAGGATGATTGCCAGCCCGTCGATGGCGATGACTTGTTCGGCAACCGGGCTTTTCAGGTCGCCTAGCGGTTCGAGATCCACCCGTTCGCTGTCCTTGATCGGGCGCGACGAGGCCGCGAGATCGGCAGAGGCGTTTTTCAGGGCTTTAAACCCGGTGCTGGAACCGTGGGCCGCGACCTCCACCTCGACTCGGCGTCCCTGAACGGTTTCGCCGACGATGCGTTGTTCGTTGGCTTTGTCCGGGGTTTCGCGATGAACCTTGAGCAAGCCCTGTTCACGCATCAAGCCCTCGACCAGCGCCGGGCCCAATGCTGCGCCAATAGTGTTGGAGCCCTGAATACGCAATATCGGGCCACGTTCGGGCGTCGGAAAATCGCCGGCCGACGCCGACGCCGACAGCACAGCGCCGAGCAGCAACAGGAACAACACGCGCAGCGTCATGCCGGTACCTAATGAAGCCAAAGAAAGTGCCGGGAGAATAAGTCAGTAAGGTTTCTGAACGATGACAGTGATCGTTCCCACGCTCTGCGTGGGAACGCCGCCGGGGACGCTCCGCGTTCCGCTCTTAAATGTGACGCAGAGCGTCACGGGATGCATTCCCACGCAGAGCGTGGGAACGATCAGCAACGCCGCCGGATCAGCTCAACTCAAGCCAGATCGGCGCGTGATCGGAGGGTTTTTCCATACCGCGCAAATCGTAATCCACGCCCGCGTCCTTAACCCGCGGCAACAATCCATGGGACGCCATGATCAGGTCAATCCGCAGCCCGCGCTTGGGCTCATCCTCAAAACCGCGGCTACGGTAGTCAAACCAGCTGAAACGGTCGGCAACGTCCGGGTTCAGGTGACGGAAGCTGTCCACCAGGCCCCAATTCTTCAGGCGGGCCATCCATTCGCGTTCTTCGGGCAGGAAGCTGCATTTGCCGGTTTTCAGCCAGCGCTTCATGTTGTCCGGGCCGATGCCGATGTCGCAGTCTTCCGGGGAAATGTTCACATCGCCCATAACCACAATCGGCTGGTCGTTACTGAACTGGCTTTCCAGCAACTGCTGCAAATCGCTGTAGAAACGTTGCTTGGCCGGGAATTTGGTGGGGTGATCGCGGCTTTCGCCCTGCGGGAAATAGCCGTTCATGATGGTTACCGGCACGCCATTGGCGTCGGCGAACGTGCCCCAGATGAAGCGCCGCTGAGCGTCTTCTTCGTCAGTGGCGAAACCTTTGTACAGCGCAATCGGCTCCCGGCGCGAGAGCAGGGCCACGCCGTAGTGGCCTTTCTGCCCATGGAAATGCACGTGATAACCCAGTGCTTGAACCTCGGCCAGGGGAAACTGGTCGTCGTGGACCTTGGTTTCCTGCAACCCGATCACGTCCGGATTATGTTTTTCAATCAGCGCCGCCAGCTGATGCGGGCGAGCGCGCAGCCCGTTGATGTTGAAGGAGACGATCTTCATGGTCGGCAGTCCTGGCAAAAGTGCGATGCTAGCTGACATGTAGGAATGGGGCCAGCCTTGGGGTGAGGCGATTCGTTGTGTTCTGTCAGAGATGTGTTGGCAGATCGGGCCTCTTCGCGGGCGAGCCTCGCTCCTACAAATTGGGTGTCGATCATTTAATCGTGGCTCGACGCGAACCTTGTAGGAGCGAGGCTTGCCCGCGAAGGCGTCAGCCCGGTCGATGAAGATCCCGGCTTGGTCTATACCTGTGTGGGGAACTGTGAAGCCACCCAAAGGCTCGTACCAATAAGAACGCGGCCTTCTGAGCCGCGCCCAGGGGAGAACTACCGTTATGCCCGAAACCTCGACCGTCATCGCCGATATCCACATGCTCGACAGCGGCTATTCCCGCGAAGCACGTTCCCTGTTGTACCAGGCGTACCGGCACGAGCCGACGTTTGGCTACCTGTTCGAAGCCGAGCGTCCCGGTTATGAACAGCGGGTGCGGGCGACGGTGCGCGAACTGGTCAAACAACACTTTTTGCAGGATTTGCCGGCCATCGGCCTGCTGGTCAACGACCGCTTGATCGGCATCGCCCTGATTGCACCGCCACAACGCCGCCTAGGCATTACCGAAAGCTGGGCCTGGCGCCTGCGGATGGTGCTAAGCACCGGGTTTCGCTGTACCCGACGCTACCTCGATTACCACGCCGCCGTGATGGCGTGCGTGCCGTCCGACTCGGTGCATGTCCTGCCATTGTTGGGGGTTCATCCGCAATTCCAGGGCAAGCACTTTGGCGAGCAATTGCTGCAGGCAGTCCATAACTGGTGCGCGGTCGATGAACACTCCCAAGGCGTGATCCTCGACACCGGGAATCCTCGTTATCTGGAGTTCTATAAGCGTCAGGGCTACGAGGAAATCGGCGAAGTGGCCGTAGGACCGATTCGTGAACACGTATTTTTCCACGCCAACCCGCAGGTGTTACAAACAGCAACGGGATAAAGGTAGAACTTTCAGCGCACGCCAGGCTCTATCACGCTCCCAAGCTCGTGATAGCATCCGCGCCTATGAAGTTTCCACGAAGATTTACCAGTGGCGTGCTGATGCTGATCTCCAGCTGCGCGGCGCTGGCGCAAAGTGAATTGGATGTGCGGATCAAACCGTCCAACGATGAACTGAAGGCCAATATAGAAGGCTATATCGGTAGCCTCGGCGATCGCGATGAAGAAGCCTTGCTGCGCTTCAGCCGTGGCGCCGAAGAACAGGCGCGCAAGGCCGCCCAGGCCTTGGGTTATTACCAGCCGCAAATCGACAGCGACGTGAAGGGCGGCAAGACGCCGCGCCTGGTGTTGAATATCGACCCTGGCGAGCCGATCCATTTGCGCAACGTCACGGTGCGCATCGACGGTCCGGCGGCCTCGTTCAAATCCTTTCGTGTACCGAAAAGCGACCTGCTCAAACCCGGCGCGGTGCTTAACCATGGCCGTTACGAAGACGCCAAGCGGCTGATCCAGAACCAGGCCTCGCGCTACGGCTATTTCAGTGGGCGCTTCACCCGCCAGAAACTGTTGGTGGACCCGCAGGCTGGTGTCGCCGACATCGAATTGATCTACGACAGCGGCCCGCGCTATGCGCTGGGCAAGGTCAGTTTTGAAGGCGACACGCCGTTCGACGAAGACCTGCTGCAACGCATGGTGCCGTTCAAGGCCGGTGCGCCCTATGACTCTGAACTGATCGCCGAACTCAATCAGGCGCTGCAATCGAGCGGTTATTTCGAGGGCGTGCGCGTCGACGCGGCGCCGACCGCGTCCAAGGACGAGGTGATCCCGGTGGCGGTCAAACTGGAAACCCGCAAGCCTCGGACCATGGGCCTCGGTCTGGGCTTTTCCACGGACGTCGGTCCACGGGTCAAAGCCAACTGGACCCGCCACTGGGTTAATCCTCAGGGGCACAGCTATGGCTGGGAGGCGGAGATTTCGGCGCCACGGCAGAACGTCGGGCTGTTTTACGACGTTCCGCTGGACCCGCCATTGACCGACAAACTGCGCTTTGCCGGTGGTTATCAATATGAAGAAATCGCTGGCACCGACACCCTCAGCAAACTGCTGACCCTCGGCCCCGAATGGCACAGCAAATTGCCCAGCGGCTGGCAGCGGGTGGTGTCGCTCAAGTGGCAACGCGAGGAGTACAAACTGGGCGACGACTCGGGGCTCAGCACCTTACTGATGCCCGGCGTGAGCTATTCGTACCTCAAAAGCGACAACCGCATCGATCCGCACAACGGTTATCGCCTGCAATTCGAAACCAAAGTCGCCAAGGAAGGATTAGGTTCGGACACTAACTTGCTCTATGGCACGGCGCTGGTCAAAGGCCTGACCACGGTCTTCGATAAACACCGTTTACTCGGTCGGGTGCAGGTCGGCGGCAGCGCCACCAACGGCTACAAATCGGTGCCGCCGTCCTTGCGCTTCTTCGCCGGTGGCGATCAGAGCGTGCGCGGTTACGACTACCAGAGTCTGTCTCCGGAAAACTCCGATGGCGACCGTATCGGTGGCCGCTACATGGTGGCCGGCAGCGTCGAGTATCAATACTCCATCGCCGAAAAATGGCGGGTCGCGACCTTCATCGACCAGGGCAACTCCTTCAACACACTTGAACTGCCGAACCTCAAGACCGGGGTCGGTATTGGTGTGCGCTGGGTCTCACCGGTGGGGCCGATTCGCCTCGACCTGGCCCACGCGATGGACGACGACGGCGGCATTCGATTGCACTTTTCCATGGGGCCTGAGCTGTGAAGCGTGGTTTGAAAATAACGCTGCTGGCGATTCCGGCACTGCTGATGCTGGTCGTGCTGACACTGGTCACCGTGCTGGGCTCTCCGACGGGCAGTCGCTGGGCGCTCGGGTTTGTGCCGGGTTTGACCGTGGAGAATTTCCAGGGCCGTTTGGGTGGGCAGTGGAGCGCCGATCATCTAGTGTGGCAGCAGGACAGCAGCCGGGTTGAGCTGAACAAAGCGATTTTCGCCTGGTCGCCGCTGTGCCTGATGCGCATGACGTTGTGCATCGAGCAATTGCAGGCGGAGCAGGTCAGCCTGCAATTCCCGCCGGGCGTGGAAGAGGAAAGCAGCGGGCCGATCAGTCTGCCGGACTTGAAATTGCCGCTGGCCATCGAATTGGGCGACGTCAAAGTCGGCCGCCTGCTGTTCAACGGCAGTGAAGAGCTCAAGGGCCTGCAACTGGCAGCGCACTGGACCGAGAAGGGTTTGAAGATCGATTCGGTGTACTTGCAGCGTGATGAGCTGAGCCTGAACCTGTCCGGCCTGTTGCAACCGAGCGGTAACTGGCCGCTGACCGCTGAAGGCAAGCTGACGCTGCCGGCGCCCGAGCCTTGGACACTGGCCCTGAAGGTCGATGGCGATCTATTGAAAACCCTGAACCTTAAAGCCGACAGCAGCGGCTACCTGAACGGGCAACTCACCGGCGAGTTGCAACCGCTGGTGGAAAACCTCCCGGCCAAAGTGCGCATCACCGCCGACGGCTTCAAACCTGGCGCCGATCTGCCGGATACCTTGCAACTCAATCAACTGGAGCTCACCGGCGACGGCGACCTGAAAAACGGTTACCAATTGCTCGGCAAAGCCACGTTACCCGCAGAGCAAGGCCCGGTTGCGCTGTTGCTGCAAGGCAAGGTCGACGCCAAGGGCGCGCAGATCGCCGGCCTTGATTTGACGGCCAACGACAAACAAAGCCTCAAGCTCACCGGGCAAGTGGACTGGAGCAAAGGCCTGAGCGCTGATGCAAAAATCGACTGGCTGGACTTCCCGTGGCACCGTCTCTATCCGCTGATCGACGAGCCGCAAGTGGCGCTGCGCAGCTTCAACGGTGAGGTCTCCTACACCGACGGCAACTACATCGGTAACTTCAAAGCCGCACTGGATGGCCCGGCCGGGGCGTTCAGTCTGAACAGCCCGTTCAGCGGCAACCTCACCCAAATCCATCTGCCGCAATTCAAGCTTGAAGCCGGGCAGGGCAAGGCCGAAGGGCACCTGAATCTGCAGTTTGCCGACGGTATCGCCTGGGATACGGCGCTGGACCTCTCGGCAATCAACCCGGCGTACTGGCTCGCGGAGTTGCCAGGCACCTTGGCTGGGCCATTGCGTAGCAAAGGTGAGATGAAGAACGAAACGCTCAGCCTGACCGCCGACCTGGACCTGAAAGGCAAGCTGCGCGGGCAACCGGCGGTGTTGCAAGCCAAGGCTGATGGCGCCGGCGAGCAGTGGAACCTCAATACCTTGCAGATTCGCCTCGGCGACAACAGCATCAACGGCAAAGGCAGCCTGCAACAGAAGCTCGCCGGCCAGATCGACATTAAAATGCCGCGACTGGCCCAGCTCTGGCCGCAGCTGCGCGGTCAGCTCAATGGCCGGGTCGATGTTGCCGGCACGCTCAAGGCGCCTCAAGGCAAGCTCGGTCTGCAAGGCACGCAACTGGCCTTCGAAGACAATCGCCTGCAAAGCCTCAATCTGGACGCGACCCTCGACAGTGCCCAGCGGGCGAAGATCGATCTCAAGGGCAGCGGCATTCAGACCGGCGACACGTCACTGGGCACATTGACCGCCAGCGGTCAGGGTGACATCAAAAACCAGAAACTGGCCCTCGACCTGCAAGGACCAAAGCTGAAACTGGCGCTCGGTCTCGACGGCACGCTGGACAAGGGCAATTGGCGCGGGCGTCTGGCCAGTGGGGTTATTCAGGCTGGCGGTCAGGACTGGAAACTGCAAAATCCGGCGAAGCTTGAGCGACTGGCGGACGGCAAGATCAACTTCGGCGCCCATTGCTGGATGTCTGGCCCGGCTAGCCTGTGCGGCGAAGACCAGCGCTTGATGCCCGAGCCGAAACTGCGTTACCACCTCAAGCAGTTCCCCATCGACAGCCTTGCGCAGTGGTTGCCGAAGGATTTCGCCTGGAAGGGCAAGCTCAACGCCGACCTGCAACTGGACTTGCCGGCCAGCGGTCCGAACGGCCAGATCAGTATCGACGCCAGCGGCGGCACCTTGCGTATGCGCGAGAAGGAGCAATGGCTGGACTTCCCGTACCAGACCCTGAAACTCACCAGCAAACTCACGCCAAAACGCATCGACACCGACCTCAACTTTGTCGGCGGCAAGCTCGGTGAACTGATGGTTCAGGCGCAAATCAATCCGCTACCGAAGAACAAACCGCTGACCGGTTCATTCCGCCTCAGTGGTCTGGACTTGTCGGTGGCGCGGCCGTTTGTGCCGATGGTCGAGAAACTCACCGGGCATTTGAGCGGCAGCGGCACATTGTCCGGCAGACTACTGGCGCCGCTGGTCAATGGCAACCTTGAGCTGCGCGACGGTGAAATCTCCGGGCCTGAGTTGCCGATGGCGCTCGAAGCCTTGCAACTTCAAGCCGTGATTGCCGGCGAAACCGTGCAACTGAACGGCGGCTGGAAAAGCGGCAAGAGCGGGCAGGGCAGCCTCAATGGCAACATCGCCTGGGGGCAGGCGCTGGTGGTGGATCTGGCGCTCAAGGGCTCGCAGTTGCCGGTCGCCGTCGAGCCCTACGCCGCGCTGGAAGTCGCGCCGGACCTGAAGATCTCCATGAAGGACGACAAACTGGCAATTGTCGGCAAAGTGCTGGTGCCCAAGGGTGAAATCACCGTGCGCGAACTGCCGCCATCGACGGTCAAAGTCTCCGATGACACGGTGATCGTCGGTCAGCAGACTGAAGAGGGCAAACCACCGATGGCCATGGCGATGGACATCGATGTGGTGGTCGGGCAGGACAAACTCAGCTTTGCCGGCTTCGGCCTGACCGCCAACCTGCAAGGTCAGGTGCACATTGGCGACAACATGGACACTCGTGGCGAGCTGTGGCTCAACGACGGGCGTTACCGCGCCTACGGTCAGCGACTGACGGTGCGCCGGGCGCGCCTGTTGTTTGCAGGTCCCATCGATCAGCCGTATCTGGACATCGAAGCGATTCGCCAGACCGACGATGTCATTGCTGGTATTCGCCTGAGTGGCAGCGCCGAGCAGCCGACTACGCAGATCTTTTCCGAACCGGCGATGAGTCAGGAGCAGGCGTTGTCTTATCTGGTGCTGGGGCGTCCTTTGAGCACTACCGGTGAAGACAACAACATGCTCGCCCAGGCCGCTCTCGGGTTGGGTTTGATGGGCAGTTCCGGCGTGACCAGCGGGTTGGCTAAGGAACTGGGCATTCAGGACTTCCAGCTCGATACCCAAGGCAGCGGCGCCAACACCGCCGTGGTGGCCAGCGGCAACATCTCGGAAAAACTCAGCCTGCGCTATGGCGTCGGCGTGTTCGAACCGGCCAACACCATTGCCTTGCGCTACAAACTGAGCAAAAAAGTCTACCTCGAAGCCGCCAGCGGCGTGGCCAGTTCGCTGGACATCTTCTACAAGCGGGATTTCTAACTCCCCGTTCCCTTCCAGATACCGCGTCGCCCCCAATCGCGG
>NZ_AKJB01000088.1:0-95402 GCF_000282555.1 Pseudomonas sp. GM102
CCACGCTCCGCGTGGGAATGCAGCCCGGGACGCTCCGCGTCCCCAAAGCGTGACGCAGAGCGTCACATGAGGCATTCCCACGCGGAGCATGGGAACGATCATCCACACAGCGGTCTAAAATCCCGCTGCCCACTTTCCAAGGAAGCCCATTACGTGAAATCTCTCCTTGCACTGCTTTCCCTCGTAGCCCTGCCGGTCCTGGCCGCTGAGCCGACCCTATACGGGCGTTACGAATACATCGCGCTGCCGGAAATCGGCGGCGAAGTCCTCAAGGCCAAAATGGACACTGGCGCCCTGACCGCGTCCCTGTCGGCCAAAGACATTGAAACCTTCACCCGTGACGGCGACGAGTGGGTGCGTTTCCGCCTCGCCACCAAAGGCGCGAGCAACAAGGTCTACGAACACAAGGTCGCGCGGATCAGCAAGATCAAGACTCGCTCCGAAGAAGACGACGATGACAAAGAAGCGATCGAGCCCACCAAGCGTCCAGTGGTTGATCTGGAACTGTGCCTGGGCAACGTCAAGCGTACTGTCGAGGTTAACCTCACCGACCGCAGTAGCTTCAATTACCCGCTGTTGATCGGCGCCAAAGCACTGCGTGAATTCGGTGCGGCGGTGAACCCGGCACGGCGTTTCACGGCAGACAAACCCGACTGCTGATTGACGGCGAATCAGCCTTGGGGCACCGTTCGCCCACTTAACTAGCGGGCTCGGACGCCATGCCTCATATCCTGATTGTCGAAGACGAAGCGGCGATTGCCGACACCCTGATTTTCGCCTTGCAGGGCGAGGGCTTTACCACTACGTGGCTGAGCCTTGGCGCAGCGGCGCTCGAGCATCAGCGCGCCACACCGGCCGACCTGATCATTCTCGACATCGGCCTGCCTGATATCAGCGGCTTTGAGACCTGCAAGCAATTGCGGCGTTTCAGCGAAGTGCCGGTGATGTTCCTCAGCGCCCGTGATGCAGAGATCGACCGCGTCGTAGGCCTGGAGATCGGTGCCGACGACTACGTGGTCAAACCGTTCAGCCCCCGGGAAGTGGCGGCGCGGGTCCGGGCGATTCTCAAGCGCATGGCGCCACGACCGGTGGCGGAGGTGGCTTCAGCGCTGTTTCGCATCGACAGCGAACGAGTGCAGATCAGCTATCGCAGTCAGCCCCTGAGCCTGACTCGCCATGAGTTTCGTTTGCTGCAATGCCTGCTGGAACAACCTGAGCGAGTCTTCAGCCGCGAGCAATTGCTCGATGCGTTGGGCGTGGCCGCCGACGCCGGCTATGAGCGCAGCATCGACAGCCACATCAAGAGCGTGCGCGCCAAATTGCGCCAGGTGAAGGCCGACGCCGAGCCGATCCAGACTCATCGCGGCCTCGGTTACAGCTACAGCCCGGGGCACAGCTGATGCCACTGGGGATCCGGATTTTTCTGGTCTACGTGCTGTTCATCGGCCTGACCGGCTACTTCGTGCTCAACACCGTGATGGAAGAAATCCGTCCCGGCGTGCGTCAGTCCACCGAAGAAACCCTGGTCGACACCGCCAACCTGATGGCCGAGATCCTGCGGGACGACTTCAAGGCCGGCACCCTCAGCCAGAATCGCTGGCCCGAGTTGCTCAAGGCTTACGGTGAACGGCAACCGAAGGCGAAAATCTGGGGCATGCCGAAGAATCAGGTCAACCACCGTATTTACGTGACCGATGCCAAAGGCATCGTGGTGCTGGATTCCAGCGGCATCGCGGTAGGCCAGGACTACTCGCGCTGGAACGACGTCTACCTGACCCTGCGCGGGGACTACGGCGCGCGTTCGACGCGCAGCAACCCGGATGATTCGAATTCGTCGGTGATGCATGTCGGGGCACCGATTCGCGACAACGGCCAGATCATCGGCGTGGTGACGGTGGCCAAACCCAACAGCTCGCTGCAGCCTTACGTTGATCGCACCGAGCGGCGATTGCTGATTTATGGCGCCGCGCTGATTGGCCTCGGTTTGCTGTTCGGTGCGCTGTTGTCGTGGTGGCTGAGCGCGGCGCTACGGCAGTTGACGGCGTATGCCCAGGCCGTCAGCGAAGGCCGGCGTGTCGAGGTGCCACATTATCGTGGCGGCGAGCTGGAACAACTGGCCACGGCGCTGGAGCAGATGCGCACGCAGCTCGAAGGCAAAGCCTACGTCGAGCGTTATGTGCACACCCTGACCCATGAATTGAAAAGCCCGCTGGCGGCGATTCGTGGTGCGGCGGAGTTGCTGCAAGGTGAGATGCCGCTGGCTCAGCAGCAGCGTTTCGTCAGCAACATCGACAGCGAAAGTGCGCGCATGCAGCAGTTGATCGAACGACTGTTGAACCTGGCGCAGGTGGAACAGCGCCAAGGGCTGGAAGAGCGGGTGGCGGTGCCGTTGGCGGACTTGGTGGATGAGCTGTTGAGCGCGCAGGCTGCGCGAATCGAATGCAAGCAGTTGCGTGTGGAGCAAACCATTGCAGCGGATCTGACCGTGACCGGTGAGCCATTCCTGTTGCGTCAGGCGCTGGGAAATCTGCTGGAGAACGCTCTGGATTTCACCCCGGCTCGTGGCTTGCTGCGATTCAGTGCCGCAAAGATCGGTGAGCAAATCGAATTCAAGCTTTTTAACCAGGCCGAGGCGATTCCTGACTATGCATTGCCGCGCTTGAGCGAGCGCTTCTACTCACTGCCGCGTCCGGACAGTGGGCGCAAAAGCACAGGGTTGGGGCTTAACTTCGTTGAAGAGGTGGTCAAGTTGCATGGTGGGGCGATGAGTGTCGGTAATGTCGATGGCGGTGTAGAGGTCACGTTGCGCCTGCCTTAGGACCGAGTCGCGGCCATCGCGAGCAGGCTCGCTCCCACAAGGGATCTCCAGCGAACACAAAATATATGCGAACCGAAGATCAAATGTGGGAGCGAGCCTGCTCGCGATGGGGCCGGCCCAGTCTCCACAAAGTCTCCACATTCCCCCCATAAATCACCCACACACCAACGCCAGACTTTCCCCATCCAAACAGGGAGAGTCCCATGAACCGTAGCCTGACCCTAAAACTGGGGGCGATTGCCCTTTTGATTCTGTTGCTGCTGATCCCGCTACTGATGATCAACGGCGTGATCCAGGAGCGGCAACAACTGCGCGACGGTGTGCTCGAGGACATCGCCCGCAGTTCCAGTTACAGCCAGCAACTGAGCGGCCCGCTGATGGTGGTGCCCTATCGCAAAACGGTACGTACCTGGAAAACCAACGAAAAAACCAACCAGCGTTACCAGGACGTCGGCGAGGAGCGCGGCCGATTGTACTTCCTGCCGGAGCGCTTCGAACTGGACGGACAGGTCCAGACCGAACTGCGCGCCCGGGGTATCTACGAGGCACGACTATTTCATGCCGACAACCGCATCAGCGGGCATTTCTCGGTCCCGGCGCAACTGGGCATCAAGGAGGACTTCGCCGACTACCGGTTCGACCAACCGTTCCTGGCCGTCGGCATCAGCGACATTCGCGGCATCGAGAATGCATTGAAACTCGAACTCAATGGCCAGAGCCTGGACTTTGTACCGGGTAGCCAAGTGCGCTGGTTGGGCGAGGGTGTGCACGTGACACTGCCAGCGCTGGATACCAGGCAGGCCACGGAACTGGCCTTCGGTTTCGACTTGCGCCTGCAAGGCACCGGCCAGTTGCAGATTCTCCCGGTGGGCAAGACCAGCAAGGTTTCACTGGCCGCCAACTGGCCTCATCCCAGCTTCATTGGCAACTACCTGCCGGCCCAGCGTGAAATCACCGATCAGGGTTTCACTGCCAATTGGCAAACCTCGTTTTTCTCCACCAACCTGCAAGAGGCGTTGAACAGTTGTGTGTCTGGCGGCCAGTGCGAGGCGTTCAGCGGTCGCAGCTTCGGCGTGAGTTTCATCGACCCGGTGGACCAGTACTTGAAAAGCGACCGGGCAATCAAATATGCGTTGCTGTTTATCGTCCTGACCTTCGCCGGTTTCTTCCTCTTCGAAGTGTTGAAAAGCCTGGCGGTACACCCGGTGCAATACGCGCTGGTGGGCGTGGCGCTGGCGTTCTTCTACCTGTTGCTGCTGTCGCTGTCCGAACATATCGGCTTTGCCTTGGCGTATCTGCTGTCGGCGAGTGGCTGTGTGGCGTTGATCGGTTTCTATGTCTGCCATGTGCTGCGCAGCGTGCGTCACGGCTTGAGTTTTTCGGCGGGGTTGGCGGCATTGTATGGCTTGCTCTATGGCTTGCTGAGTGCCGAGGATTACGCGTTGTTGATGGGCTCGCTGCTGTTGTTCGGGCTGCTGGGCGTGTTCATGGTGCTGACCCGCAAGCTGGACTGGTATGGCATCGGGCAGAAAACCGCGAAGCCTCTGGATTTTGATATTGGAGCCGTGGAATGAGCCGGTCGTTGGGGTTGCGCGAAGATCAGCGGGTGGGAGAGGTGCTGGCGGCGCGGATTGCGGGGTTGTTTCCGGTTGATCGAAGGCAAGCTGGTATTGAAGATCAGGTTGCCGCGATCCGCCTCCGGAGATCCGCAGCATTGTCGTCTAAGCTCAGGTAATCGCGCATCGAGTGCCCCGCACATGGAATCTGCATACGCCTTGCACCGCAACACCCCGACAATCGCTGTGGTCGACAGTCGTGGATTGGCCGTTGCTTGCGTTGCCTATTACCGCAAGAACAACAGTGATGCACCGCCCGAGACACGTGTGGCACGCGAGACTTTCGATGTGGCGGGGCGATCAGTGGCAAATTGGGATGCTCGCTTGGGGGCAGGTCCTGCGCCGGTTGCCTCGATGATTCGAATTCGCGGCCTGACGGGGGCATCCCTGTTGACCGTCAGCGTGGATGCTGGCTGGCGGCTGATGTTACCGGATGAGGCGACTCAGGTTCGACAGAGCTGGGACGAGGCGGGTAATACAGCGCGCTTTGAATATGACTCGATGGGCAGGCCGCTGAATGTCGAAGAAGGCACGAAGTGTGTGGAGCGTTTGTATTACGGCGCTCCGGGAGTAGAGACCAGCGCTCGGAATCAATGCGGTCGGTTGATTCGTCATATGGATACCGCCGGTGCGCACCAAATGACCGACTACAGCCTGCAAGGCAAGCCGATCGCGCAATCGCGGCGTTTTCTAGTAGAGCGGGATCATCCGGGATGGCCTTGGGCTGAGAATCAACAAGATGCCTTACTGGAACAGGGGGCGGACAAAACCTACATCACCCGTTGGCAATACGACGCATTGGGTGGCGTGCTTGACCAGATGGATGCAGCGGCGCATACCCGGCGTTATGCCTACAGCGTTCAAGGGCAATTACAGAGCGCCTGGCTGAAGGTGGCCGGCAAGCGGGAGCACTTGTTAGTCAGTGATATCGCTTATAACGCTTTCGGTCAGGTTGAGTACGAGAGGGCAGGCAATGGCGTCATCAGCTCCAGTGTCTTCGATCCCGCCGACGGTCGATTGCAGCTCCTGCTTGCGTGCAAAGGCGCGTGGAACCTGCAAGAGCTGCATTACGACTATGACCCTGTGGGTAACATCCTCTGCCTGACCGATAAGTCCCAGCCCGTCAGTTGGTTCGCCAACCAACGTATCGAACCGATTAGTCGCTATCGGTACGACTCGCTCTATCAATTGGTCAGCGCGACTGGGCGTGAAGTGGCTTCAGCGGTCAATGGCCCGGCGCTACCGGCGCTGATCTCGCCCCTGGATCCGAGCCGATTGCAGCCCTACAGCCAGAGCTGGAGTTATGACGCGAGCGGCAATCTGCTCGAACAGCATCACAGCAATAAACCAACGCATTTAATGGACATTGCTCCGGACAGCAATCGCGGACTGACTCGGGTGAAGGGGCAAACACCGGACTTCGACGCGAGTTTTGACGGCAACGGTAATCTCAAGTTGTTGGCGCCGGGGCAACCGATGCGCTGGACGGCGCGCAACCAACTCAGTGAAGTTCAACTGGTGAGCCGTGAAGATGGTCTGGACGACAGTGAGTGTTATGTCTACGACAGTGCCGGTATGCGGGTACGTAAAGTCCGTCATGCGCTGGCGGCGAGCGTGACCCGAATAACGGAAGCTCGTTACCTGCCGGGGCTGGAAATCCGCACCGAGGGTACGGACAGTCCTGATGAAGTCCTGCACGTTATTAATATTCAGGCGGGACGCAGTAGTGTCCGGTTATTGCATTGGGAGCAGGGGCAGCCGGGTGGCATCGATGAAGATCAAGTGCGCTACAGCCAAGATGATCATTTGGGCAGCAGTACGCTGGAGCTTGATCACCGCGGAAACCTGATCAGTTACGAAGGTTATTACCCATATGGCGGTACGGCCTGGTGGATGGGGCGTTCGCAGGTTGAAGCGGATTACAAGTGCATTCGTTACTCTGGAAAAGAGCGGGATGCAACAGGGTTGTACTATTACGGGTTTCGGTATTACGCACCGTGGCTGCAACGGTGGATTAGTCCGGATCCTGGGGGGATTCTTGATGGCTTGAATATGTTTTATATGACCGGTAATAATCCGGTGACCCATCAAGATGTGATGGGGCTGTACAGCGGGATACCAGGAGATCATCAGGAAAGAATTGTAGAGCAGGATTCGGTGATAGTTGGGCGTGGGCGCGCAAGAATGCCGACAGCAGTAATCGAGCTTGTAGACCACGCTTTCGAAATTGCCGATATCTTGGTAAGCGAAGCTGTCGTGGCAATGCAAGAGACGGGACGGGCACGTCACCCAATCGATAAAACCCTGAAACTAGTGTTCTCGAATTTGCATCGTAGGTCTGAATTGGAGTCTCGTTTTCAGGTACTCAAGACAGCGATTCAACTTTATAGAACTGGTGTGAGGCACGATGAGCTGGCCTTCGTTAAATCGAAAGAATCGAGCGATTCAACATTGGCGTCTGTTGTAGGGAAGGATCCCCTAAAACGAATATTTATCCGCTCTCGATCCTGGAAGGACACGTCCCGACGGGGGGCAGTGTTACTGGCGATAACTCTTATTCACGAAATCAGCCATTTGGACCTCCAAACTAAAGATAACTATTACTACGGTTCACCAGGAGCGGGATCAAGGGTGGGCGAAAGTTATTGGGAGAATGCTATTAACGAGGCGGAAATGGTTTCAAGTGGTCGCTATGACACAAAAATAATAAAAAATATTGAGGAGAGCAAGCTTGGCAGTAGCAGTTTGCAGGCAATGTTTGGTGAGAAAAGTCTGGAACGAATTAAAGCGGGGTTCCACGGATTTCGAGCGGCTTCGCTTTACCACAACGCAGACTCCTACTCTCAAGCATCGGTGTTGCTTGGTCTACCCGTTTTGGACAAGCGTTTAGGATCGCGTAGAGAACGCTACAGTGCCCCACCACCCGAGCCAAAACCTGATTACTGAGCATTCCGGTTTTTGGAATGAAGTAATACTGCACTCATACCTTGGGCATCGTCGCAATCATCGAAGGCCGCTGACTCACCTCAAAATACCACTCTGCCAGCTTAGGATTCTCTTTGCGCCACTCCAGATCCGGATGGCGCAGATCCAGATAACCCAAGGCACAGGCAACACTGATCGCCGCCACATCGAAATGGCTGGTCAGCTCGGCAATCGCGTCGGCTTCCAGCAGGGCCAGGGCACGACGAATCTTGTCGCGCTGACCGTCGAGCCATTCGTCCCAATGCTTTTCCGGGACGCGCAGGGCTACTTCATAGCGAATCATCACCGCGGCATCCATGATCCCGTCTGCCAGAGAAGCCAGGGTCATGCGCCGCCAGCGCGCCGAGCCATCGCGAGGAATCAGCGGATTGCCGACGTGCTGATAGTCGAGGTAATCGAGAATCACCCGGCTGTCGTACAACACATTACCGTCGGCCAGACGCAGCGCCGGAATCTTGCCCAACGGGTTGTCTTCGTTGAGAGCCAGATCCGGGCTGACCGGCGTGAGCTGGCTGGCTTGCAGCGCCACGCGGTTCGTTTGACCGGTTTCGTGCAGCAGCACCATGACTTTGCGAACGAAGGGCGAGGCGGGGTTGTGGAATAAGGTCATGCTGGGAGCGGACATGGCAACGATCTCGATCATGGGCAGTGTCGGCAGCATAGCGCTTTAATGCTTGAGCTCAAGCACGAGCTCACGGCTGAGCACGGAACGAAATGTGGGAGCAGGCTTGTGTGGCGAGGGGGCTTGCCCCCGTTCGGTTGCGAAGCAATCGTAAACCGGTCACCACTTTCTGATTCAAGATCGTGGCGACTGGTTTCAGGGGCGCTTCGCACCCCAACGGGGGCAAGCCCCCTCGCCACACAAGCCCCTCTTGCCACACAAGCCCGCTCCCACAGGTTTTGTGCTGTTCAATGGCGTTGCAGCCCGCGCAAGGCGAGGGCGGCAGGAATCCCCAGGCCGAGCCAACTCAATGCGTCCCACACGCCATCGCCCAGCAACGCGGCAAACAGCCCGGCGGCGCTGAGCAGGGCAATGACGGTTGGCGTGGCGAAGACCTTCCAGAAATTCGACTGTCTCGGTCTCATGTCGGGTGCTCCGCGTTTTCGAGTACCGGTTTCGCGACCTTGCGCCGCACCACCCACAAATAAACCCCACTGCCGAGCACAATGATGGTCAGCACATCGAGGGTCGCCCAGAGGATTTTCATCGGCATGCCACCGTAATCACCGAAGTGCAGCGGCTGCGACATGCCCATGGCGTCCATGTACCACGGCCGTTCGGCCACCGCCGTGACTTGCAGGGTGCTGGCGTCGATCAACACCGGCGTCAGCAGGTGCGAAGTCAGTTGGGTGCTGCCTTTCATGAACACGGCGTAATGGTGTTCGCTGGAAAACCGCGTGCCGGGGAAGGCGATGAAATCGGGCTGCATGCCCGGCGCGACGTCTTTGGCGATGTCGAGTAAGCGAGTCGCAGGCGCCAATTGAGTCAGCGGCGGCGCATCGCGGTAAGGCGCGATCATCGCGCTCAGGCTGTCGTTGCGCCACGCGGCGATCAGTAAGTCGGCACAGGCACTGATCACGCCGGTCACGCCGACCACCAAGGCCCAAGTCAGCGTCACCACGCCGATCAGGTTATGCAGGTCGAGCCAACGCAGGCGGGTGGATTTGTCGTGGCGCACGGTGGCGAACTTCAAGCGCCGCATGAACGGCAGGTACAGCACCGTTCCGGAGACGATCGCCAGCACAAACAGAATCCCCATGAACGCCAGCAGCAACTTGCCCGGCAGCCCAGCGAACATGTCTACGTGCAAACGCAATATGACCATCATCAACCCGCCATTGGCCGATGGCATTTCCAATGCTTCGCCGGTGCGAGCGTCGAGCATGAAGGTATGGGACGAGTTCGGCTCGGTGCCGGCGGTGGGCGCCATGATGGCGATGACGCCGTTGGGGTCTTCGTCGTCGTAGCCGAAATACTGCATGACCTCGCCGGGACGATGCTTTTCAGCCGCTTGTACCAACTGCTGCAAATCCAGCTGCGGGGTATCGGCCGGCATCGATTTCAACTCGGCGGCATCGCCCAGCAGATGGTCGATCTCGTGGTGGAAGATCAACGGCAGGCCGGTGAGGGCCAACATCAACAGGAATACCGTGCAGATCAGGCTGGTCCAGGTGTGAATGCAGGACCAGCGGCGGATGGTTTTGCTTTTCATTTCATGGCCTTCAGAAAGACCAAAGCCGTCCTCGAAGGACGGCCTGGTCGTGGCGCGTGTCAGTTCAGGCGATTACCACTTGTACGTCGCACTGGCGACGACGCTGCGTTGGTCGCCGTAGTAGCAGTAGAAGCTGTCGCAAGTGGAGATGTAGTCCTTGTCGAACAGGTTGGTGGCATTGAGTGCCAGTGATGCCCCTTTCAGGCTGTTATCCAGACGGCCCAAGTCGTAATGGACCGCTGCGTCGAATACCGTGTAGGCATCAGCCTTGCCCAGCCAGGTGTTGCCCTGGTCGCCATAAGTATTGCCGGTGTAGCGTGCGCCGGCACCGATGCCGAAACCATCCAGCACACCGTTGTGCCAGGTGTAATCGGCCCACAGTGAGGCTTGCTGGTTAGGCATCAGTTGCAGGCGATTGCCCTTGAAGTCACCCTTTTGTACTTCGGACTTGGCCAGGGTGTAGGCGGCGATGACTTTCAGGTTGTCGGTGACGTCGGAAACGGCTTCCAGCTCCAGGCCTTTGACCTTCACTTCGCCGGTCTGGCTGGTAATCGAGACGTTGTCCGAGTTGGTCGTGGTGACGGAGACGTTTTTTTGGGTCAGGTCATAGACCGCAGCCGTCAGCAGGGTGTTGCTGCCCGGCGGTTGGTACTTGATGCCCAGTTCCCACTGCTTGCCTTCAGTCGGCTTGAACGATTCGGTCGGCGATGCCGTGGCTTTGCTGGTCGGCTGGAACGACTCGGCGTAGGACAGGTAGGGCACGAAGCCTGAGTCGAATACATAGCTGATCGCAGCATTGCCGCTGAATTTCTTGTCCCGTTCGGTGTTGGTGGCATCACCCTTGTTGAAGAATTTGGTGCCCGTGTGGATCCAGTCCTCACGACCACCGAGGGTCAGACGCCATTGATCGAGGGCCATTTGGTCCTGGACGTACAAACCGGTCTGGTAGGTCTTCTGGTCATAGTCATAGAACGCCGTCGAGCGCGCCGGGCGAACGATTGGCTGGCCATAGATCGGGTTGTTGACGTTGGTGGTCAGACCGTCACCGAAGATCGAGGTGTAGTTGGTATTGGTGCGCTGGTGATCGAGGCCGATCAACAGGGTGTGACGGATGTTGCCGGTCGCGAAGTCGCCCTGGAAGTTGTTGTCCACGGCGAACTGGCTGATGTCCTCGTCGACACTGGTGCTCGAACGACCAACATTGCCCTCGGCATCCACTTGGGTGAAAGGGTAGGCGCCGGGAGTGAGGGCCTGGAAGGACAGGTCCGACTTGGTGTACCGCAGGTTCTGCTTGAACTGCCAGACATCATTCAAACGATGTTCGAAGGCGTAGCCCAGCGCGTAATAGGTGCGGTCGTAGTATTCCCAGTCCGGGTCACCGAGATTTTTGTGATGGGAGATATCGCCGAGCGGCGAATGGATCTTGGTGCCTTGCACTGGCAGGAACTGGCTGGTGATGCCTGTGTCGTCGCGGGTAAATTGCGTCAGCAGCGTGAGCTTGGTGTCAGGGTCGATGTTCCAGGTCAGGCTCGGCGCGATGTTGTAGCGTTTGTTGTCGATGTGATCGACCTGTGTGCCGCTGTCGCGCAATACACCGCTCAGACCATAGGTAAACCGGCCTTCGTCATCGATCTTGCCGGTGCTGGCGAAGTTGATTTGACGATGGTTGTCGCTGCCGTATTGCAGCTGGATTTCATGGCTCGACTCGGCGCTGGGACGGCGGCTGACCATGTCCAGCAGGCCGCCCGGCGGGGTCTGGCCGTAAACCGAAGAGGCCGGGCCGCGCAACAGGGCGAGGCGATCAAGGTTCCAGGTTTCCTGTTTTGGGTTGGCGTAGACGCCTTTTGGCAGTGGCAGGCCATCGAGGAATTGCGTCGGTTCGAAACCGCGCACAAGCAACCAGTCGGCGCGGGTGTCGCTGCCATAGCTGCTGGCGACGATGCCGGGCATGTAGCGCACGGCGTCATCGATGTTTTGCACACCGCGATCTTCCATTTGCTGGCGGGTGGCGACGGAAATCGAACGCGGCGCTTCGACCAGTGCGGTGTCGGTCTTGGTGCCTGCAGCGGTGCGCGTGGCAACGTAACCTTCGACCGGGCTCCAGGCAGTTTCCGCATTTTCCAGGCCAATGACGGCGGTTTCCGGCAAGGCCATTACGCCCTCGGGCACGGCTACCAGGCTGTAGGTGCCGGCGCTGCTCTGTTCCAGTTGCAGGCCGGTGCCGCGCAAGGCTTCCCGCAGGGCGCCGGTGGCGTCGAACTGGCCCTTCACCGGCGCCGAAGTCTTGCCCGCCGCCAGCGATGGATTCAACGACAGCGCCAGGCCGGCCTGGCTGGCAATCTGATTCAGGGTGCTGGCCAATGGCGCAGCCGGCAGGTTGTAGGCGCGAACGCTGGACGCCTGTTCGGCGGCAATCAGTGGACCGCTGGCCAAAGGGGCGCAAAGGGCAATGGCGACCGCCAGCAAATGGGGGCGCAACACGGTGTCTAGCGAACGGGACATACAGCGGCTCCTGAATGGAAATATTTCTCAATTGCCTAGGTGCCGGACGAGAATTCAAAAGTGATAGGGGTGGATGAAAATAATTTCTATTCATCAATTGCGGTGACGCTGACGGCCTCTTCGCGGGCAAGCCACGCTCCCACAGGTTTTATGTCGAGCGGGAATTCTGTGAACGACACAAAACCTGTGGGAGCGGGCTTGCCCGCGAAGGCGGCGGATCAGGCGCAATGCTTTTTAGGGCTTGGCCTCAGTCTTCGCCGCGACCGTCACCCACCATGGCGTGTGCTGTTCGATCTGCACCGGCAGGGTCGGTAAAAGTGCACTCAGCGCCTTGTCGATATCGTTCAAGGGGAAGCTGCCAGTGATGCGCAGGTCGGCGACCTCTGGCGTGACGCCAAGATGCCCGCGACGATAGCGAGCGAGTTCCTGGACCAGATCCTCTAGCCGCGCGTTGTCCACCACCAGCATGCCGCGGGTCCAGGCATCGGCGCCGAGGTTGAGGGCGATGATCGGGTCCAGGCCATTGCTGCGCATCAGCACTTGCTGGCCTTCGCGCAGGATCTGTTCCTCGGCGCTCGATTCGGGATGGGCGGCGACCGCTGATTTCAATACGCTCAGGCGCGTGCCTTCTTCTTCACGCTTGACCAGGAACCGTGTCCCCAGCGCTCGCATGCTGCCTTCGCGAGTTTCGACGATAAACGGCCGGGCATCGCCATGGCCGGTTTCGACGAGGATTTCCCCTTCCTGAAGGACGATCAGCCGCTGCTTCTCATCGAAACGCACATCCACTGCGCTGTGGGTGTTGAGGTTGATCTGCGTACCGTCGGTCAGGCGCAGGGTGCGCTGCTCGCCGGTGGCGGTGCGCTGGTCGGCCAGCCAATAGTCGATGGGCAGATAACGATCACCGGCGAACAGCGCCAGGCCGATCACCGCGACGACGCTGGCCAGACCACTGCCGAGCTTGCGCACCCGGCGCCGGATGCTTTCGCGCGATTGCAGCAGGGCAGTGCGGGCCGGGCCGCTGGCGACGCTGAAACGCTGGTCCAGCATGCCTAACTGACGCCACGCCCGAGCATGTTCTTCGTGGGCGGCGTGCCATTTGGCAAACTCTTCGCGCTCGACTGCGTTGCCGGAATCCAGCGACAGTTGCCAGGCAATCGCGGCATCCAGCACCTGAGCCGACACGGGCTTGGAATTGACCGGGCTCATACCGGCTCACCATACAACGCGATGTAGCACTGGCGAATGCCTTGGGCGAGGTACTGACGAACCCGCGGCACCGACACCCCCAGACGCTCGGCGATTTCGGCGTGGCCGAGGCCATCGAGACGGTTATAGAGAAACGCTGCCCGGGCCTTGCTCGAGAGCTTGCCCAGCAGGCGATCGATGGCTTTGAGGTCTTCGAGGATCAGTTGCTGTTCTTCCACCGAGGGTTGTTCGCCTTCGGGAACCAGCATCAATTCGGTGAGGTAGGCCTGTTCCAGTGCGGCACGGCGGAAATAGTCGAACAGCAGGCCCTTGGCGATCGCCACCAGAAACGCCCGGGGTTCGCGAGGCGCCTTCAGTTCATCACGGCCTAGCAAGCGTACGAAAGTATCCTGGCTCAGGTCTTCGGCCCGTTGCGGGCAGGCTACGTTGCGTCGCAGCCAAGCCAATAGCCAACCGCGATGGTCGCGATACAACGCACCAACGAGCTCACTCTGGGGGCTTTGGACTGACGACACGCAACATCACCGAATGGGAAGTGTTAAGTAACGAGAATTGTTCGCGATTGTGGCAGAGGCGGGGGAGGTAAGCAATTAGCGCTGGTCGGGTGGTTTTGGCGGGGGGTACTCAGTTTGACCGCGTCATCGTTCTTCGCGGGCAAGCCTCGCTCCTACGGGTTTTGTGTCGTTCATGAAATGGGTGAACGACACAAAACCCGTAGGAGCGAGGCTTGCCCGCGAAGGCGCCAGAACAGGCGCCATAAAAATTAAAAAGACGGAGCCTGTCGCCGCCGCTTCCACTGACTCAGCCGCTGCTGCAAATTCAACGGGCTATGAATCTGCTGCTGTCGCGCCTGGCTGAACAAAATCAGCACCAACTCCGCCGTCGCCAACGCATCGGCACTGGCGTTATGCCGCTCGAAAACCTCCAGCTTGAACCAGTCGATCCACTCGTCCAGACCGGCCTCGCGAATGTGGGCCTGTGGACAAAGCAGCGGCGCGATGTCGGCCACGTCCAGAAACGGATGCTGCAACTTGTAGCCCAGATGTTCTTTCAGCGCCCGCCCCAGCATGTGCTGGTCGAACGGCGCATGAAACGCCAACACCGGACTGTCGCCGACGAACTCCATGAATTCGAGCAAGGCTTGCGCGGGGTCGCTGCCGGCGGCAATGGCGCTCGGGCCCAGACCGTGAATCAACACGCTGGGGCCGAGTTTGAGTTCGGTGCATTGCAGCGTGCGTTCAAATTGCTGGCTGAAATCGATCGCCCCGTCCTCGATCACCACCGCGCCGATGGACAACAGCCGATCCTTATTCAGGTTCAGCCCGGTGGTTTCCAGGTCGAGTACTACCCAGCGTTGTTCGCGCAGGCTGCAATCGCGCAGCTCGGCCATGGCCGGCAAGTGCTCCAGACGTTGTTGCAGTTCGCCGGGCAAAATGGGGCTTACCGGGCGCAGCCATGAAAACAGGCTCATAACTGATACCGCAGGGTCAGGCTGCTTTGCAGGCGTTGGGCCTGGCGCAGGGATTCACGCAGGATGCGGCGGTCCAGATGATTAAGGCTGTCAGGGTCTACGCGGTTTGAGTAAGGCAAATTCTCTCGGGTCTGTAGCTGATGTTGCTGCATACGGGTTTGCTGGATGAAGTGATAGGCCTCTTCATAGGCAGCACCATCCAACTTCTCGATGACCTCTTTTTCCACCAATTGGCGAAAGCGCTCCAGAGTATTGTTGGCGTCGATGCCGTGGGCCAGGGCCAGCACTCGAGCGCCATCGACGAACGGGGTCAAGCCCTGGAATTTCAGGTCGAGGGTGGCTTTCTCGCCATTCTTGCGCGCCAGCACGAATTCGCGGAAACGGCCTACGGGTGGACGGTTACGCAGGGCGTTTTCGGCCATCATGCGTTGGAACAAGCGGTTGTCGCCGACCTGATCGAGAATGCCTTGGCGCAGTTGCTCGCAGCCTCGCTCGTCGCCCCAGACCACGCGCAGGTCGAAATAGATGCTCGACCCCAGCAGATTTTCCGGAGTCGCCTCGCGGATAAACGCCGCAAAACGTCGCGCCCATTCGGCCCGGGACAAACACAGCTCGGGGTTGCCGGCCATGATGTTGCCTTTGCACAGGGTGAAGCCGCACAGCGCCAGGTTCTGATTGATCTGCTGGGCGAGGGGCAGCAACTTGCCGCGAATCTCGGCGGCATGGGCCGCGTCGCGGGCTTCGAACAGAATGCCGTTGTCCTGATCGGTGTGCAGCGTCTGCTCGCGGCGGCCTTCGCTGCCGAAGCACAGCCAACTGAACGGCACGCCGGGGTCGCCTTTCTCGGCGAGTACCAGTTCGATTACCCGGCACACGGTATGGTCGTTGAGCAGGGTAATGATGTGGGTGATCTGGGTCGAGGAGGCGCCATGGGCGAGCATCCGCTCCACCAATTGGCCGATTTCGCCGCGCATCGCTACCAGGTTTTCCAGCTTATGGGCGCTGCGAATAGTCCGCGCCAGATGCACCAGATCGACCCGTTGCAGGGAAAACAAGTCGCGTTCCGAGACCACGCCGCACAGGCGCTGATCCTTGACCAGGCAGACGTGGGCGATGTGCCGTTCGGTCATGGCAATCGCGGCATCGAAGGCGCTGTGGTCCGGCGTCAGGTAAAACGGCGCCGGGGTCATATGCCCTTCGATGGCTTCATTGAAGTCGCTGGTGCCGTTGGCCACCACATGTCGCAAGTCGCGCAGGGTGAAAATGCCCAGCGGCGCCTTTTGCTCATCGACCACCACGATGCTGCCGACTTGCTGATCGTGCATCAGCGTCACGGCTTCACGCAGGGGGGTGATCGGGCTGCAGGTCACCGGGTGACGCATGGCCAGTTCGCCCAGCCGGGTATTGAGCGAGTACTGGGTGCCGAGGGTTTCCACGGCTTTTTGCTGAACTTGTTGATTGACCTGATCCAGCAAACTGCTGACCCCGCGTAGGGCAAAGTCGCGAAACGGGCTGGAAAGTGCGAACAGTTTGATGAACGCCAGCTTATTCAGCTGTAGGCAGAAGGTATCTTCGGCCGCCAGGTGTTCGGTGCGAGTCGCCCGCTCTCCCAGTAACGCGGCGAGAGGGAAACATTCGCCGGTGGTGATTTCGAAGGTGGTTTCGGTCCCGCCCTTGGCCGTGTGCGGACGTTCGCCCACGACCCGGCCCTGTTTGACGATGTAGAAATGCTCAACCGGGCCATCGGCAGGTTTGATGATGCTTTCGCCGGGGGCATAGAAACGTAGCTGACATTGCTCGACCAGATAGGCCAAGTGGGCGTTTTCCATCTGATTGAACGGCGGGAAGCGCTGTAGGAATTGCAAAGTGCCCTGGATGTTCTGCAACACCGCGGTTTTCCCTGCCTGGGTGAAGGCGTCCGCTTTACTCATAACCATTACCGCAGTCTTTTTCTGATTGTTGTGTCGGATCGTTCCAACCATGGTCGGCCCCTGAGAGCAGGGTGCCCATTGGACGTAAGTCTAGGTAGGCAGTGCCACCGTCGGAATATGGGAAATGTCTGACACAACTGAGGGAAAAACCTCCTACATTGTCTATTGGAAAAGTTTCCGACGAAGTGCACATTGAAGTCTGCTGAGCGATGTCTGACCACTGTGTCAGGGATCGAATCGAAAACGTTGAGAAAGCCATGTCCGACCACGATATTTTGAGTGATGCCGAGCGCGAAGCGCTCAGTGCCGTTATGTTGGAACCAGACTTGCCGCCGCAGCGGGTGCTGATCGTCGATGACGATAAGGACTCCAGGGAATTGCTGTCGGAAATTCTGGGGCTGGACGGCATTCACTGCATGATGGCGGCCAGTGGCGAAACGGCGCTCAAATTGCTGGAGACGAAGTCATCAATCGGGCTGGTGATTACCGACCTGCGGATGGGGCACGTCGATGGTCTGGAACTGATCCGTCAAGTGCGGGAGTCGGCTCGTGCAGCATTGCCGATCATCATCGTCTCCGGCGACGCCGACGTGAAGGATGCGATCGAAGCCATGCACTTGCACGTAGTGGACTTTCTGCTCAAGCCCATCGACAGCGGCAAACTGCTTGAACTGGTCAAGCATGAGCTGGGGATGGATGTGTAGCGGCTTTTTTTTGGGGGCGAGGGGGCTTGCCTGTGGCTAGGGAGCTTGCTCCCGCTGGGTTGCGAAGCAGCCCCAAAACAAGCAATCCCAATGTACCTGGTACTCCGCATACACAGGATTTACGACTGCTGCACAGTCGAGCGGGAGCAAGCTCCCTCGCCACAGGGGACCGCGGCGTAAAAAAAGCCCTGATCTTTCGATCAGGGCTTTTTCACGTCCGGCGTCAGCGTTTACTCAAAGGCCATTGGCAGCCTTGAATTCGCGACGACGACGGTGCAGAACCGGCTCGGTGTAGCCGTTCGGCTGTTTGGTGCCTTCGACCACCAGTTCGACCGCCGCCTGGAAGGCGATGTTGCTGTCGAAATTCGGTGCCAACGGACGGTACAGCGGGTCGTTGGCATTCTGACGGTCAACCACCGGCGCCATGCGCTTGAGGCTTTCCATCACTTGATCTTCAGTGACAATGCCGTGACGCAGCCAGTTGGCGATGTGCTGGCTGGAAATACGCAGCGTCGCACGGTCTTCCATCAAGCCGACGTCATTGATATCCGGCACTTTCGAGCAGCCCACGCCCTGGTCGATCCAGCGCACCACGTAACCAAGAATGCCCTGGGCGTTGTTGTCCAGTTCGTTCTTGATCTGCTCCGCGGTCCAGTCTGGGTTGACGGCCAGCGGGATGGTCAGGATGTCGTCCACCGAAGCGCGTGCGCGTTTGGCCAGTTCGGCCTGACGGGCGAACACGTCGACCTTGTGGTAATGCAGCGCGTGCAACGCGGCGGCGGTCGGCGATGGAACCCAGGCGGTATTGGCACCCGCCATCGGGTGAGCGATTTTCTGTTCGAGCATCGCTGCCATCAGGTCCGGCATGGCCCACATGCCTTTACCGATCTGGGCGCGACCTTGCAGGCCGGTGCTCAGGCCGATGTCGACGTTCCAGTTCTCGTAGGCGCTGATCCACTTCTCGGCCTTCATGTCGGCCTTGCGCACCATCGGGCCGGCTTCCATGGAGGTATGGATTTCATCGCCCGTGCGGTCGAGGAAGCCAGTGTTGATGAACACCACGCGCTCGGCGGCAGCCTTGATGCAGGCCTTGAGGTTGACCGTGGTACGACGTTCCTCGTCCATGATCCCGACTTTGAGGGTATTGCGTGGCAAGCCCAGCACGTCTTCGATGCGACCGAACAGCTCGTTGGTGAACGCCGCTTCTTCCGGGCCGTGCATCTTCGGCTTCACGATATAAACCGAACCGGTACGGCTGTTCTTGCGCGAGCTGTTGCCGTTGAGGCTATGAATCGCCGCGAGGCAAGTCACCAGACCGTCGAGAATACCTTCCGGTACTTCGTTGCCGTCTTTATCGAGGATCGCGTCGATGGTCATCAGGTGACCGACGTTGCGTACGAACAGCAGGGAGCGACCGTGCAGGCTCAGTTCGCTGCCATCGAGGGCGGTATAGGTGCGGTCGGCGTTCATGGTGCGGGTAAAGGTCTGACCGCCCTTGGAGACTTCTTCCGACAGATCGCCCTTCATCAAGCCGAGCCAGTTGCGGTAGATCACCACTTTGTCATCGGCATCGACCGCGGCAACCGAGTCTTCGCAGTCCATGATGGTGGTCAGCGCGGCTTCCATCAGGATGTCTTTGACGCCGGCCGCGTCGGTCTGGCCGACGGGGGTGCTGGCGTCGATCTGGATTTCGAAGTGCAGGCCGTTGTTTTTCAGCAGGATCGCGGTCGGTGCGGCGGCATCGCCGTGGAAACCGATCAGTTGCGCATCATCGCGCAGGCCGGTGTTGCTGCCGCCTTTAAGGGCGACGACCAGTTTGCCGTCAACGATCTTGTAGCCGGTGGAATCGACGTGAGTGCCGGCAGCCAATGGCGCCGCTTCGTCTAGGAAGGCGCGGGCGAAGGCGATGACCTTGTCGCCGCGAACCTTGTTGTAGCCTTTGCCTTTTTCCGCGCCGTCCGCTTCGCTGATGGCGTCGGTGCCATAGAGCGCGTCATACAGCGAACCCCAGCGGGCGTTCGAGGCGTTGAGCGCGAAGCGCGCGTTCATCACCGGCACCACCAGCTGTGGACCGGCCATGCGGGCGATTTCGTCATCGACGTTTTGTGTCGTTGCCTGGAAATCAGCCGCTTCTGGCAGCAGATAACCGATGTCTTGCAGGAAGGCTTTGTAGGCCACCGCATCGTGCGCAACACCTGCACGAGCCTGGTGCCAGGCATCGATACGTGCCTGGAAATCATCGCGTTTGGCGAGTAGGGCTTTGTTCTTCGGCGCCAGGTCATGGATGACCTTGTCAGCACCGGCCCAGAACGTGTCGGCGGTGAGGCCGGTACCGGGAATGGCTTCGTTGTTCACGAAGTCGAACAGGACTTTGGCGACCTGCAGGCCACCGACTTGAACGTGTTCAGTCATTGCTTGCCTCACTCTGCTCAGCTATTTCGCTTTTCAGCTCTTCAATTTAACAATGAAGCCTCTGGCCATTTAAACCACAAACCCATCTACCAGTACATGCCATTGCTGGCGGCTGGGTTCGATCCGATCAACGGCTTTGCGGCCTTGCTGACAGGGCTTTCAGGGGTTGCGACGGCACCTGCGGCAGACATCGATCCAGCGTTATGTAGTGCGCGCTGCGGCATACTACATGATGAATTGCGGTTGTGAAAATTAGACTAAATACGTCGTTCTGCGACCCCATGACGCATTGCGGTCATGGCGAGGAACGGGATGTTCTCAAAAAACTATTGGATTGTTCCAGTTAAATATAAAAACTTGTACACGATTTATGGTTCGGCAGGATTGTCGGTGGTGCCCCATTCGCGGGCAAGCCTCGCTCCTACAGGGTTGGGGTAATCACGATGATGGGAACGACGTGGACCTGTAGGAGCGAGGCTTGCCCGCGAAAGGGCCGGTCGATTCAACACACAATCGAATCTACTCCAGGCCCCCATCAACCCTTGCCTATACTTGTTTTTCTATAACAAAAGTCATGACCAGAGGGCTGCGCCATGGACCATCTCGTACTCACTGTAATTGCTCCAGACAAGCCCGGGCAGGTCGAGCGCATTGCTCAGTGCATTGCCGAGCACGGCGGTAACTGGCTGGAGAGTCGCATGTCGCGCATGGCCGGACAGTTCGCGGGGATTCTTCGGGTGGGTGTGCCGGCCGAGGCCTACGACGAACTGGTAGACGCCCTACAAGGATTGTCGACCCAGGGGATTCGCGTACTGATTGCCGAAAGCAGCATTGAACAATCCTGCACTTGGAAGCCGATTGCCATGGAACTGGTGGGCAATGATCGGCCGGGCATTGTGCGGGACATTACGCGTTTGCTGAGCGAACAGGGCGTGAACCTGGAAAGTCTGGTGACCGAAGTACGCCCGGCGCCGATGAGCAGCGAGCCGCTGTTCCATGCCGAGGCGATTCTCGCGGTGCCGCTGACCTTGTCGCTGGAGGTGCTGCAATCACGCCTGGAAACCCTGGCGGACGATCTGATGGTCGAATTGGTGCTGCGCAGCGAATCTTGAAAAGGTTATCCAAGTTATACGTGCACCTGCCTGTGGATAACCTGTAGAGACACCTCGCCAGGCCACGTCAGCCGGGACTCTTCAGGATTTGATCAAAAAACCAGCAGTTTCAGTGATTTGCGCACAAACGCCGGGGATCACACTGTGGATAACCTTGGGAAGGATGGATGCAGGCCACGGGAGACGTGGCCTGTAGAGGTTTGTACGTTTTCTGATCAGCTGCGGCGGCGCAGACTTATCCACGCATCGACGCTGTAAACCGCCAGACCGGCCCAGATAAAGATGAACGCCACCAGCGTGCTGGACGACAACTGCTCGCCAAACAGCAGAACGGCTTGCAACAACACCAGCGTCGGCGCCAGGTACTGGAGAAATCCGAGGGTGGTGTAGGGCAAGTGCCGGGCGGCGGCGTTGAAACATACCAGCGGCACCAGCGTCACTGGACCTGCTGCCACCAACCACCAGGCTTCAGAGGTGGTCCAGAATTCGGCTTGTGCGCTGGTCGCCGTCGGATTGAACAGTAGCCAGGCGACGGCAATTGGCACCAGCATCCAGGTTTCCACCACCAGCCCCGGCAGCGCCTTGACCGGGGCCTGCTTGCGGATCAGTCCGTAGAAACCGAAGGTCAACGCCAGCACCAGCGACACCCACGGCAGACTGCCGACTTGCCACACTTGCTGCGCAACACCGATCGCCGCCAGGCCAACCGCCAGCCATTGCATGCGTCGCAGTCGTTCGCCAAGAATCAGCATTCCCAACAACACGTTGACCAGCGGGTTGATGTAGTAACCGAGGCTGGCTTCGAGCATGCGCCCGTTATTCACCGACCAGACGTAGGTCAGCCAGTTGGCGGCGATCAACGTGCCGCTCAGGGCCAGGATTGCCAGCCGTCGCGGGTTCTCCCGCAGCTCGCGCCACCAGCCGGGATGTTTCCAGACGAGCAGTAGCAGAGCACCAAACAGCGCGGACCAAAGCACTCGATGGATGATGATTTCCACGGCGGGCACGTTGGCGATGGCTTTGAAGTAGAGCGGGAACAGGCCCCAAATGATGTAGGCACTCAGGCCCAGGATGTACCCGCGACGCGGGTTGGCGGCTTGCATGAGAATCCTTGCTTAGGCAGCTAACAAAGAGGGGATTGTATAGATGTGTTTGATTTTTTGTAGGAGCGAGGCTTGCCCGCGAACAACGATAACGCGGTCTGTCTGACGTACCGCGTTATCGTTGTTCGCGGGCAAGCCTCGCTCCTACAGGGGTTGTGGGGTTTAGAAGAGTTTCAGTGGCTCTTCATTGAGCGCAGCCAATTGTTCACGCAATGCCAGCACTTGATCGCCCCAATAGCGCTCGGTGCCGAACCACGGAAAGCTGCGAGGGAAGGCCGGGTCGTCCCAGCGACGGGCGAGCCAGGCGCTGTAGTGCATCAGGCGCAAGGCGCGCAGCGGTTCGATCAGCGCCAGCTCCCGCGGGTCGAAGTCGTGGAATTCGTTGTAGCCGTCCATCAATTCTGACAACTGACCGAGACATTCCTGACGATCACCCGCCAACATCATCCAGATATCCTGCACCGCCGGGCCCATGCGGCAGTCGTCGAGGTCGACGATGTGGAACATCTCGTCGCGGCACATCATGTTGCCGGGGTGGCAATCGCCATGCATACGGATGTTCTGGTGTGGCGTGGCCTTGTAGACCTCTTCGACGCGCTTGAGCAGGTCTCGGGCAACGGACTCGTAGGCCGGCAGCAAACTTTTGGGTACGAAATTGCCTTCGAGCAGGGTCGTCAGCGAGTCCTGACCGAAATTCTTCACGCCCAGTGCTTCGCGGTGATCGAAGGGCTTTGTCGCGCCGACCGCGTGCAACCGACCGAGCAATTGGCCCAAGCGATATAGCTGATCGAGATTGCCCGGCTCCGGCGCACGGCCGCCACGACGGGGGAACAGGGTGAAACGGAAACCGTTGTGTTCGTGCAGGCTGGCACCGTTGTGGATCATCGGCGCGACCACCGGTACGTCGCACTCGGCGAGTTCGAAGGTGAATTGGTGCTCTTCGAGAATCGCTTCGTTGGTCCAGCGCTGCGGGCGGTAGAACTTGGCGATCAGCGGCTCGGAGTCTTCGATGCCGACCTGATAGACACGGTTCTCGTAGCTATTGAGCGCCAGAATGCGTGCGTCGCTGAGAAAGCCGATGCTTTCGACGGCATTTAGCACGAGGTCTGGGGTGAGCGTTGCAAACGGGTGGGCCATGCTGACTCCTGCGCGCAGCAGGCTGCCGCGTCCGGCCAAGCATGGTAGCGCAGACGGGGCTTCTTTAGGGGGATCGTTCCTATGGGATCGTTCCCACGCTCTGCGTGGGAACGCCTCGCCGGACGCTCCGCGTCCGATTTTGGGACGCAGAGCGTCCCTTGCTGCATTCCCACGCAGAGCGTGGGAACGATCATGAGGGGGGCGTTTATCAGGCGCCGACGATCCCGCCATCTTCCCGTGAAATCGCCATCACCGAAGACCGCGGCTTGCCGTTGGGCAGATGCTCAGGGAACGTCGATCCGCCGTTTTCCCCCGGATGCTGAATCCCGACAAACAAGGTCTTCTGATCCGGCGAGAAGCTGATCCCCGTCACCTCGCAGCCCACTGGCCCGACCATGAAACGGCGGATCTCCCCGGTGACCGGATCAGCGCAGAGCATCTGATTGTTACCCATGCCCGCGAAATCACCGGCATTGCTCGAATCGCCATCCGTAAGAATCCACAAGCGCCCGGCCTTGTCGAATCCCAGGCCGTCCGGGCTGTTGAACATGTTCTGCGGAGTGATATTCGACGAACCGCCCTTCGGCGTGCCGGCGTGGACGCCCGGGTTGCCGGCGACCACAAACAGATCCCAGGCAAAGCTTTTCGAGCCGTGATCGTCGCGGTCGGTGCGCCAGCGCAGGATCTGCCCGTAGACGTTCTTCTCGCGCGGGTTCGGCCCGCCCACCGGTTGGCCTTCTTCGCCACGCTTGGCGTTGTTGGTCAAGGTGCAATAAACCTGGCCATCCTTGGGGCTGACGACGATCCATTCCGGGCGGTCCATGCGCGTGGCGCTCACAACGCTGGCTGCGAGACGTGCATGAATCAGCACTTCGGCCTGATCGGCAAAACCGCTGCTGGCGTCGATGCCGTTCTTGCCGTGGGTCAATTCGATCCACTGGCCTTGGCCTTTCGGGTGATCGGCGTTGCCGTCGCCCGCGTCGAAACGCGCCACGTACAAGGTGCCGTGGTCCAGCAGGTCGCGGTTGGCCTTGGGATTTCTGTGGTTGATCTTGTCGCGGCTGACGAATTTATAGATGAATTCGCCACGTTCGTCGTCGCCCATGTACACCACGGCGCGACCGTCATTGGTTTCGGCCAGGGCGGCGTTTTCATGTTTGAAGCGGCCCAGCGCGGTGCGTTTGACCGGTGTCGACTGCGGATCGAACGGGTCGATTTCCACCACCCAGCCATGACGATTGAGCTCGTTGGGGTTTTTCGCCAGATCGAAGCGCGGATCGTGTGGATGCCAGTTGATGTCTTTACTGGCCACCACCGCACCGTAGCGTTTCTGCGCGGCGTCGAACTTCTGCTCGGCATTGCTGCTGCCGAAGCAGTCGGTGAAGTTCTCTTCGCAGGTCAGATAAGTGCCCCACGGCGTCTTGCCGTTGGCGCAGTTCTGGAAGGTGCCGAGGACTTTCTTGCCGTGTTTGTCGGCGCTGGTTTTCATCAGCTCATGACCAGCCGCCGGACCGCTCAGGCGCAACGGTGAGTTGCCGTGAATGCGGCGGTTGTAGCGCGAGCCCTGGACGAACTGCCACTGGCCGTTCTTGCGCTGCACTTCGATCACCGACACACCTTCGCAGGCCAGGGCCTTGCGCACATCTTCCGCCGATTGCGGCATACCGCCGTGGGGGTAGAGGTAGCGGTAGTTGGTGTATTCGTTGTTGATCGCCATCAGCGCCCGGTCTTTGTCACCGGGGAATTCGAACAGGCTCATGCCGTCGTTGTTGTCGCCGAACTGGACTTCCTGCGCCTGGGCCGTGCCGTTGCCGCTGGGGTCGAACGCCGGGCCATTTTTTTGCAGTGGCTGGCCCCAGCTGATCAACACCGAAGATTTGTAACCCGGCGGCAGGGTGATGGTATCGGTCGTGGCGGCGGCGATGCTGTCGAAACCCAACAGTTTGCTGGAACCGGCGCTGACGCTGGCGGCCAGCACGCTGCGACTCAGCAAGTTGCCACCGAGAAACATCGCCGCACCGCAGAGGGCGCCCGCGCTGATGAAGCCACGACGGCTGAGGCCGACCATTTTTTCGAGGTCGGTGGGTTGGTTGTCTTTTAATAAGCTCACATCAGGCTCCCTGCGGGTTTTTGCAGTCACCTTAATGGTGGTCGATGAACGTTATGTTGCAGCCGCTGCATTGATTTTTTGTAGCAGCAGCCTTCGGCAGCTGCTACAGGGTTGTGTGGTGTCTGATCTAGAGTGGTGTGCCCAGCAGGATGTTAGACGGTGCGAATTGCACAAGAACGGGTTTGCCAGCGCTAAGTTCGAGGCTTTTCAGATGCAGCGGCTCGGCCAGGGCGCAGAGTGTCTGGCCATTGGGCAGGCCGATACGCACTTCGCTGGGACCGTCGTCGGCGTCGAGAATTTCTTCGATCATACCCTTCAGGCCATTGTTGCCGGGCGTCGCTGCTTGATCGATGCCCAGCAGTTCCAGCCAACCGGCCTTGATCAGTGCCATCACTTCGGTGCCGGTTTGCAGTTCCAGGCGCAGAGTGCTGTCGTGAGTGATCTGCGCATCGATACGCAAGCCTTCGGCCAGTTCAAGACGGATACGGTCGTTGCGTCCTTGCGCATCGATCGCCACGACCTTGCCGTGCAGTTGATTGCGCGCACTGGTTCTGAGCATCAGTCGACCGAGCAGGTCCAGGTCGCTGGCATCCTCGGCGGCTTCCAGCACCTGAGCCTGTAAGGCTTGCAGCTTTTGATACAGGCGCAACACGCGTTCGCCTTCGCTGGACAGTTTGGCGCCGCCACCGCCCTTGCCACCGACGCTACGCTCCACCAGCGGTTTCTGCGCGAGGTTGTTCAGCTCGTCGATGGCGTCCCACGCCGCCTTGTAACTCAAACCCGCGCTTTTCGCGGCGCGGGTGATTGAGCCTTGTTCGGCGATGTGTTGCAGCAACGCGATGCGTTGCGGGCGACGGACAATGTGCTGGGACAACAACGTAGGCAAGGACATGGCGAGACGCTTTGGGCTGTGGCGATGGGGAGGACGTTGGCGGCTTGGCGCACGAGAGTCAAGTCAGGTCACGTCACCAGGTTTTGGGGTACGGGCCAGGCAGTAGACGTCGACTCGCGTGGCGCCGGCATCCATCAACAAGCGAGCCAGGGCCTGGGCGGTGGCGCCGGTAGTCAGCACATCGTCGACCAATGCGAAGTGGCGCCCCTTGATCGAGGCTGCGGGCGCCAGGGCAAAGGCGTTCCGCAGGTTCTTTTTACGGGCGTCGGCATTCAGCTCTTGTTGCGCGCTGGTGTCTTGAATCCTCAGCAACAGCGTTTCATCGCAAGGAATGTCGAGGCTGACGCTGAGCCAGCGGGCGAGCATCGCCGCCTGGTTGAAACCCCGCTGACGCAGACGTTTGGAGGCCAGCGGTACGGGTATCAGCGCATCGGGCCGCTCCAGGTCTTCATCGAAGCGATGTTGCAGGAACTGAGCGAGAAGTTCGGCGAGCAGGCGGCCAAATGGCCACTTCGCGCTGTGCTTGAAGCGGGTGATCAAACTATCGACCGGAAAGCTGTAAGTCCAGGGCGCGGCGACTCTCTCGAAGGCGGGCGGTTGTTTCAGGCATTGGCCGCAGGTCAGGCCCGTGGCAGGCAGGGGCAGGGCGCAGGTTTGGCAGTGCTCGCCGAGCCAGGGCAACTCGGTTTCGCAGGCCATGCAGATTGGGGTGATGTCGTCCGCGGCTTCTGCGCAGAGTAAACAGGTTTGTTTGTTTTTTAACCAGATGTAAACCGGTCCTTCGTATCGTGGTTGACAGCGCATCGCTCTTCCTTAAATATGCCGAACATCCGTGTCGCGTCTGTGGGTATTCCATTCCCCAGTCGCAAGCCATGCATAAAACAAGGAAACGCCCATGAGCGCCAGCACCACTGCAACCCTGCGTCATGACTGGTCTTTGGCCGAAGTCAAAGCACTCTTCGTTCAGCCATTCAACGACCTGTTGTTCCAGGCCCAGACGGTGCACCGCGCGCATTTTGACGCCAACCGCGTCCAGGTCTCGACGCTGCTGTCGATCAAGACCGGTGCGTGCCCGGAAGATTGCAAATATTGTCCGCAGTCCGGCCACTACAACACTGGCCTGGAAAAAGAAAAACTGATGGAAGTGCAGAAGGTCCTCGAAGAGGCCGCGCGCGCCAAGGCCATCGGTTCGACCCGTTTCTGCATGGGCGCGGCGTGGAAGCACCCGTCGGCCAAAGACATGCCTTACGTGCTGGAGATGGTCAAAGGCGTGAAAGCCATGGGCCTGGAAACCTGCATGACCCTGGGTCGTCTCGATCAGGACCAGACCGTAGCCTTGGCCGAAGCCGGCCTGGATTACTACAACCACAACCTCGACACCTCGCCGGAGTTCTACGGCAGCATCATCACCACCCGTACGTACAGCGAGCGCCTGCAAACCCTGGCCTACGTGCGTGATTCGGGGATGAAGATCTGCTCCGGCGGCATTCTCGGCATGGGCGAGTCCCTCGATGACCGCGCCAACCTGCTGATTCAGCTGGCCAACCTGCCTGAGCATCCAGAGTCGGTGCCGATCAACATGTTGGTGAAAGTTGCCGGTACGCCGCTGGAAAATGCTGACGACGTCGACCCGTTCGACTTCATCCGCATGCTCGCTGTTGCTCGCATCCTGATGCCCAAATCCCACGTGCGCCTGTCCGCTGGCCGCGAAGCGATGAATGAGCAGATGCAGGCCCTGGCGTTCTTCGCTGGCGCCAACTCGATTTTCTACGGCGAAAAACTGCTGACCACCGCCAACCCGCAGGCGGACAAGGACATGCAACTGTTCTCGCGTCTGGGGATCCTGCCGGAAGCCCGCGAAGAGCACGCAGACGAAGTGCATCAGGCCGCCATCGAACAAGCGCTGGTGGAGCAGAAGAGCAGCGAGATGTTCTATAACGCGGCTGTCTGACTTCACCCCGCCCTGTAGGAGCGAGGCTTGCCCGCGAATGAGGCACTTTGGTCTATCTGACTGACCGTGGTGATCCCTTCGCGGGCAAGCCTCGCTCCTACAGGAGTTGTTTGTTTTCCTGACCCGTGAGGCCTGCATGTCTTTCGATCTCGCCGCACGCCTTGCTGCCCGTCGTGCCGAAAACCTTTATCGCCAGCGCCCATTGCTCGAAAGCCCGCAAGGCCCGGAAGTGGTGGTCGATGGTCAGCCGTTGCTGGCGTTCTGTAACAACGATTACCTGGGTCTGGCCAATCACCCGCAAGTGATCGAAGCCTGGTGCGCCGGCGCGTCGCGTTGGGGCGTGGGCGGTGGCGCTTCGCATCTGGTGATCGGCCACAGCGGCCCACATCATGCACTGGAAGAAGCCCTCGCCGAGTTCACCGGCCGCCCGCGAGCATTGCTGTTCACCACCGGTTACATGGCCAACCTCGGCGCGGTCACAGCATTAGTCGGGCAGGGCGATACGGTGCTGGAAGACCGTCTCAATCACGCATCGTTGCTGGATGCCGGTCTGCTGTCCGGTGCGCGTTTCAATCGCTATCTGCATAACGACGCGGCCAGTCTGGCCAAGCGCCTTGAGAAGGCCTCCGGCAATACGCTGGTGGTCACCGATGGCGTGTTCAGCATGGACGGTGACGTCGCCGACCTGCCGGCGCTGGCGCAGGAAGCCAAGGCCAAAGGCGCTTGGCTGATGGTCGATGACGCGCACGGTTTTGGTCCGCTGGGCGCCAATGGCGGCGGGATCGTCGAGCATTTCGGTCTGAGTCAGGAAGACGTGCCGGTATTGGTCGGCACCCTCGGCAAGGCTTTCGGTACGGCCGGTGCTTTTGTGGCTGGCAGTGAAGAGCTGATCGAAAGCCTGATCCAGTTCGCTCGCCCTTACATCTACACCACCAGCCAACCGCCGGCGCTGGCCTGCGCGACGCTGAAAAGCCTGGAGCTGTTGCGCAGCGAACACTGGCGACGTGAGCATCTGCAGACGCTGATTCGTCAGTTCCGCCAAGGCGCCGAACAGATTGGCCTGGAGTTGATGGACAGCTTCACGCCGATCCAGCCGATCATGATTGGCGATGCCGGGCGCGCAGTTCGACTGTCGCAGATGCTGCGCGAACGCGGGCTGATGGTGACTGCGATTCGTCCCCCGACCGTGCCCGCGGGCAGCGCACGCTTGCGGGTGACCCTGACCGCCGCCCACAGCGAGGCGCAGGTACAGCTATTGTTAAATGGACTGGCCGATTGTTTTCAACAACTGGGACCGGAGCCAAGCCATGCGTGATCGTCTGATTCTGCTGCCGGGCTGGGGTCTCGGGATTTCGCCGCTGGAACCCTTGGCGGCGGCCTTGCAGGGTTTGGATGAGCACCTGCGTGTCGAGATCGAGCCATTGCCGGAACTGGAATCGAGCGACCTCGAAGAATGGCTCGATGAGTTGGACTCGACGCTGCCGCAGGATGCCTGGCTCGGTGGCTGGTCATTGGGTGGCATGCTGGCGTCCGAGTTGGCGGCGCGACGCGGTGACCGCTGCTGCGGCTTGGTGACCCTGGCGAGCAACCCTTCTTTTGTCGCCCATGAACGATGGTCGAGCGCGATGCCCGGCGAAACCTTCGATGCGTTTCTGGCCGGCTGCAAGGCTGACTCGCGCATGACGTTGAAACGTTTTTCGCTGCTGTGCGCCCAAGGTGCCGAAGACCCGCGCGGGATGTCGCGACTGTTGCTCGCTGGCGCACCGCATACGTCTTCGCCGGTGCTGATGAGCGGCCTGGAGTTGCTCGCACAATTGGATACCCGGCAAGCGTTGCAAGCGTTTCGCGGCCCGCAACTGCACTTGTTCGCCGGCCTCGACGGACTGGTCCCGGCCGAAGCGGCGGGGGATTTGCTGGCGCTGCTGCCGGATGTCGAAATCGGCCTGATTGAACAGGCCAGCCACGCGTTTCTTCTGGAAGACCCTCACGGTGTGGCGGGGGCGATTCAGGCCTTTTTGCATGAGTTCGGTGATGACTGATTTATCCCTTCCCAACCTGCCCGGCGGCCTGCCCGACAAACGCCAGGTGGCGGCGTCCTTTTCCCGCGCGGCGGCGAGCTACGACAGCGTGGCCGAATTGCAGCGCGACGTGGGCAGCGAGTTGTTACGTCGGTTACCGGAAGATTTTGTCCCGGCTCGTTGGCTGGATATGGGCTGCGGCACAGGGTATTTCAGCCGAGCCTTGGCGCAGGAGTTTCCTGCGAGCGCCGGCGTGGCGCTGGACATTGCAGAAGGCATGCTCAATCACGCCCGGCCCTTGGGCGGCGCGACCCATTTCATCGCGGGCGATGCCGAGCGCTTGCCGTTGCAGGATTCGACCTGCGACCTGGTCTTCTCCAGCCTGGCGGTGCAATGGTGCGCGGATTTCGCCTCGGTGCTCAATGAAGCGTATCGGGTACTGAAACCGGGCGGGATATTCGCGTTTGCTAGTCTGTGTGTAGGCACTCTGTACGAATTGCGCGACAGCTGGCGTCAGGTGGATGGCATGGTGCACGTCAACCGCTTCCGCGAGTTCGGTGCTTACCAACAGCTTTGCGCGGGCAGCGGCTTGAAGGTCGTCAGCCTCGAAACGCGTCCGCATGTGCTGCATTACCCCGATGTCCGCAGCCTGACCCATGAGCTCAAGGCACTTGGGGCGCATAACCTGAACCCCGGTCGGCCAGGCGGTTTGACCGGCAGGGCGCGGATCCTCGGCCTGATCGAGGCTTACGAGCAGTATCGTCAGGCACAGGGACTGCCGGCGACTTATCAAGTGGTTTACGCCGTGTTGGAGAAACCCTTATGAGTGCAGCCTATTTCATCACCGGTACTGACACCGATGTCGGCAAGACCACCGTCGCCGCAGGATTGCTGCATGCCGCGCGATTGGCGGGTTTGAGCACGGCAGCGGGCAAACCGGTGGCCTCCGGTTGCGAGCTGACGCCCAAGGGGTTGCGCAACGCCGATGCGCTGGCACTGTTTGCCGAGTGCTCGATACCGTTGACCTACGATCAGGTCAATCCGGTCGCGTTCGAACCGGCGATTGCACCGCATCTGGCAGCGCGGGAAGCTGGCGTGGCGTTGACCGTGCAATCGCTATTGACACCGATGCGGCAGATTCTCGATATGCAGGCGGACTTCACCTTGATCGAAGGCGCTGGCGGCTGGCGAGTGCCGTTGGCGGATCAGGACAATCTGTCGGACCTGGCAATGGCGCTGGGTCTGCCGGTGATCCTGGTGGTCGGCGTACGGCTGGGTTGTATCAATCATGCACTGCTGACAGCCGAGGCGATTGCACGGGATGGTTTGCAGTTGGCAGGGTGGGTGGCCAATATCATTGATCCGAAGACCTCGCGGCTGGAAGAGAACCTCGCGACGTTGGCCGAGCGCATTCCCGCACCGTGTCTGGGGCGGGTGCCGAAACTCAAGTCGGTAACAGCCGAAGCGGTGGCCGAGTATCTACAACTGGATCTGCTGGACTGAAGTGTTAACGTGGGTTTTACCTATGACAAGGCACTGTGCCATTAGTGTTTTTGTCGGGCCTTTTGTCGGCGTGTCTGGTTCAATGGCCGCTGTTGATCCTTTGTCGGACGAGTTCCCCCATGGAAATCTCAGGAAACACCGCTTTTTATGCCGGTCTGAGCACTATTCAGACAGGGCAGAACCGTGTCGATCAGGCTTCGGGTCAGATCGCCAACAACACTATCGAGCGCTCTGTCACCAGCCAGTCCTCCGAGATTCAGGTCGATCGTCTGCGTTCGGTAGACCGCAGCCAGCAATCGGACTTGGCCAGCAATATGGTCGAGATGTCCCAGGGCAAGTTCCAGGTGGAACTGGGCGTCAAAGTCGCCAAGGCATCCGATGAAATGCTTGGTACGCTGATCGATACCTACGCCTGATCCCTCGCTGAATCCGCTACTCCAACGCCGCGCCTGTTCGCGGCGTTTTTCTGCGTAAGTCCTTCTTCCTCAACTAATCTCTCCTACATGACGTGTTGCTCAGTCAACGGCGGCGCGCGACTGCGTGGCCGAGGTTTTCATGGTGCGATGACGAACGGCAAAAGATCGGCGCTTGACAAGAATTGGGCGTAAACGTATGTTTCAAACAACTGTTTGACCGCCACAACAAATCAACGCGGTCGTTCATTCCCGGTTACATCAGCAGAGGTTTATCGCTATGCCTGACTACAAGGCCCCCTTGCGTGATATTCGCTTCGTTCGTGACGAACTGCTCGGCTACGAAGCGCACTATCAGAGCCTTCCGGCTTGTGCAGACGCAACTCCGGACATGGTTGACGCCATTCTCGAAGAAGGCGCCAAGTTTTGTGAGCAGGTGCTGGCTCCGCTGAACCGCGTGGGTGACACCGAAGGCTGCACCTGGAGCGAGTCCGGCGTTAAAACCCCGACCGGTTTCAAAGAAGCCTACAAGCAATTCGTCGAAGGTGGCTGGCCAAGCCTGGCTCACGACGTAGAGCACGGCGGCCAAGGCCTGCCAGAGTCTCTGGGTCTGGCCGTCAGCGAAATGGTTGGCGAAGCCAACTGGTCGTGGGGCATGTACCCAGGCCTGTCCCATGGCGCGATGAACACCATTTCCGAACACGGTACGCCTGAGCAGCAAGAGGCTTACCTGACCAAGCTGGTTTCCGGCGAATGGACCGGCACCATGTGCCTGACCGAACCGCACTGCGGCACTGACCTGGGCATGCTGCGCACCAAGGCCGAGCCTCAGGCCGACGGTTCCTACAAAGTGTCCGGCACCAAGATCTTCATCTCGGCCGGTGAACACGACATGGCCGACAACATCGTCCACATCGTTCTGGCACGTCTGCCGGATGCACCGGCCGGCACCAAAGGCATTTCCCTGTTCATCGTTCCGAAGTTCCTGCCGAACGCAGACGGCTCGATTGGCGCACGCAACGCGGTGACCTGCGGTTCCCTGGAACACAAGATGGGCATCCACGGTAACGCCACTTGCGTGATGAACTTCGACGCGGCCACCGGTTACCTGATCGGCCCGGCGAACAAAGGCCTGAACTGCATGTTCACCTTCATGAACACCGCACGTCTGGGTACCGCGCTGCAAGGTCTGGCTCACGCCGAAATCGGTTTCCAGGGCGGCCTGAAATACGCTCGCGATCGTCTGCAAATGCGTTCCCTGACTGGCCCGAAAGCGCCGGACAAAGCCGCTGACCCGATCATCGTTCACCCTGACGTACGTCGCATGCTGTTGACCATGAAGGCGTTCGCCGAAGGCAACCGTGCGATGGTTTACTTCACCGCCAAGCAAGTCGATATCGTCAAGTACGGCGTCGATGAAGAAGAGAAGAAGAAAGCCGACGCACTGCTGGCCTTCATGACTCCGATCGCCAAAGCCTTCATGACTGAAGTCGGTTTCGAATCCGCTAACCACGGCGTACAAATCTACGGCGGCCACGGCTTCATCGCCGAGTGGGGCATGGAGCAGAACGTTCGCGACAGCCGCATTTCGATGCTGTACGAAGGCACCACCGGTATCCAGGCACTCGATCTGCTGGGCCGTAAAGTGCTGATGACTCAAGGCGAAGCGCTCAAAGGCTTCACCAAGATCGTTCACAAGTTCTGCCAGACCAACGAAGGCAACGACGCGGTCAAAGAGTTCGTCGAGCCATTGGCTGCGCTGAACAAAGAGTGGGGCGAGCTGACCATGAAGGTTGGTATGGCTGCCATGAAAGACCGCGAAGAAGTTGGCGCCGCGTCGGTGGACTACCTGATGTACTCCGGTTACGCCTGCCTTGCCTACTTCTGGGCTGACATGGCGCGTCTGGCTGCCGAGAAACTGGCTGCCGGCACCACCGAAGAGGCGTTCTACACCGCCAAGCTGCAAACTGCGCGCTTCTACTTCCAGCGTATCCTGCCGCGTACCCGCACTCACGTTGTAACCATGCTGTCGGGTGCCAACAACCTGATGGACATGAAAGAAGAAGACTTCGCACTGGGTTACTAAGCCCTACGCAGTCCTTCATAAAGCCGCTGCTTCCTCGGGAGCAGCGGCTTTTTTGTGCCTGATGAAAACCGCGTTGCCTGTAAATATTCCTGACTAAAACGCTAAGAAGAACGCCATTGCTGCCGTTAAAGAGGATGGCGATGTGACACACGTCACATTGCACGTGCTTAGCTGTCCTAAATGCAGGCACAATGCCATCTTTGTTTGCCGGGTCGGAGCTTTACCCTTGCCGCGTTCTTCCGCAGTACGTTTCAGCCATTTTTTGCCATCACTGCTGTTGTTGCTGGCGGGGCTTGCGGCTGCCTACGTCAAGGATCTCAACGTCTTTTTCACTTCGCTGTTTAACGTGCTGCCTACGTTGGTGCTGTTGCTCGGCGGGGCGTATTGCGCGGTTTACCGACGTCAGCGTGAACTGTTTCTGATGGTCACGGTGTACATCGCCTACTTCCTGCTCGACACCCAGACCGACTACTACCGCGACAACGGCAAAGTTCGTGAAGACGCCGCCGTGGTTTTCCACCTGTGCTGTTTGCTGCTTCCGTTGCTGTTTGGCTTGTTCGCCGCCTGGCAAGAGCGCACTCACCTGTTCCAGGACATGGTGGCGCGCTTTGCTGTGTTGCTGGCGTTCGGCAGCGTGGCGCTTGGGCTGGAACAAAGTTACCCACACGCGCTGTTGATGTGGCTGTCGGAGATCCGCTGGCCAGCCCTGCATGGCGCCTGGATGAGCCTGATCCAGTTGTCCTACCCGGTTTTCATCGCCTCATTCCTGTTACTGGCCTGGCAATACTGGCGCAACCCGAGGCCCTTGCATGCTGCGCAATTGGTGGGGCTGTTGGGATTGTTCTGGATGTTGCCGAAAACCTTCATCCTGCCATTCACCCTGAACATCATGTGCAGCCAGGTGATGTTGATGATTGCCGCGGCTGTTGCCCATGAGGCCTATCAGATGGCGTTCCGCGATGAGCTCACCGGCCTGCCGGGTCGCCGCGCCCTGAACGAACGCATGCAACGGCTGGGGCGCAATTACGTGCTGGCCATGGGCGACGTCGATCACTTCAAGAAATTCAACGACACCCACGGTCACGATGTCGGCGACCAAGTGCTGCGCCTGGTCGCCAGCAAGCTGTCGAAAATCAGCGGGGGCGGTAGGGCATATCGCTACGGCGGTGAAGAATTTGCTCTGGTGTTCGCAGGCAAAACCCTCGAAGAGTGTATGCCGCATCTGGAAGTCATCCGCGAATCCATCGCCACCTACAACATCCAGCTGCGCAATCAGGACAACCGTCCCCAGGATGACCAGCAGGGCCGCCAGCGCCGCGCCGGTTCAGGCGCCTCGAGTGTATCGGTCACCGTCAGCATCGGTGTCGCCGAGCGGTTGGAGCAGCGCACGCCGGAAGAAGTGCTCAAATCCGCTGACCAGGCGCTCTACAGCGCCAAAGGCGCGGGGCGAAACTGTGTGATGGCTTTCGGTCAGAACCGCCGTGGTGCGGTGCGCATGGACGCCGCTGCGGGTTGAGTGATGATGGCGCATTCAGCGTCTGGACTGTAATTGTGAGGCGTGGTGCGCGGCAGTAGGTTTGAGCAATCTGCTGCCGGAGAAATGACCATGCCCGAGTACAAAGCTCCCCTGCGCGATATGCGCTTTCTGATCGACCACGTCTTCGATTTTCACAGCAACTACGCCGCGCTGGGCGCCACCGATGCCAGCCCGGACATGATCAATGCGATCCTTGAAGAGGGCGCGAAATTCTGTGAGAACGTTCTCGCACCGCTGAACCGAAGTGGCGACGAGGAAGGCTGCCATTTCGATAACGGCGTGGTCACAACGCCTACAGGTTTCAAGCAGGCGTTCGCACAGTACGTGGAAGGCGGCTGGCATGGTCTGGCGGCGGATCCGGTATACGGCGGCCAGGGTTTGCCAAGTTCTTTGGGTTTGGTCATCAGTGAAATGGTCGGTTCCAGCAACACCTCCTGGGGCATGTACCCCGGCCTGACTCACGGTGCGATGTCGGCGATTCACGCTCATGGCACCGAAGAACAGAAACAAACCTATCTGAGCAAGCTCACCGCTGGCCAATGGACCGGCACCATGTGCCTGACCGAAGCCCATTGCGGCACCGATCTGGGCATCATCAAGACCCGCGCTGTGCCTCAGGCTGACGTCAGTTACGCGATCTCCGGCAGCAAGATTTTCATTTCCGCCGGCGAACACGACATGAGTGACAACATCATTCATCTGGTGCTGGCCAAACTGCCGGACGCTCCTGCCGGTACCAAGGGCATTTCGCTGTTTATCGTTCCTAAATTCCTACCCAATGCCGAGGGCGAGGCGGGCGAGCGCAATGGCGTTTCCTGCGGTTCGATCGAACACAAAATGGGCATCAAGGCCTCGGCCACCTGTGTGCTGAATTTCGATGACGCCAAGGGTTTCTTGATCGGTGAGCCGAACAAGGGCCTGAACTGCATGTTTACCATGATGAACCACGCGCGGCTCGGTACCGGCATGCAAGGTCTGTGTCTGGGTGAGGCGAGCTTCCAGGGCGCGATCAAATACGCCAACGACCGCCTGCAAATGCGCTCGCTGACCGGTCCGAAAGCACCGGAAAAAGTCGCCGACCCGATCATCGTTCATCCCGATGTGCGCAGGATGTTGCTGACCATGAAGGCCTTCAACGAAGGCAACCGGGCGCTGACTTATTTCACCGCACAGTTGCTGGATGCTGCACATCTGAGCCCGGATGAAACGGCGCGTCAGGACGCCGAAGACCTGTTGGCATTCCTGACGCCGATCTGCAAAGCCTTCATGACCGACACCGGGCTGGAGGTGACCAACCTCGGCATGCAGGTGTTTGGCGGCCACGGTTTCATTCGTGAGTGGGGCATGGAGCAGCTGGTTCGCGACTGCCGGATCGCGCCGATCTACGAAGGCACCAATGGCATTCAGGCGCTGGACTTGCTTGGGCGAAAAGTCCTTGGCAGTCAGGGAAAACTGCTGCGTGGCTTCACTAAAATCGTCCACAAATTCTGCGCGGCAAACGCTGAGCATCCGCAACTCGGCAGCTATGTGGCGCAGCTCAATGGTCTGAATCAGCAGTGGGGCGAGTTGACCACCAAGGTCGGCATGGCGGCGATGAAAAATCCGGATGAAGTCGGCGCTGCCTCGGTGGATTACCTGATGTACAGCGGCTACATCATCCTCGGCTACCTGTGGCTACGCATGGCGTTGGTGGCTCAGGCGCAGTTGGATGCGAGCGGCGGCGATGCCGATTACTGCAAAGGCAAACTGGCGACCAGCGAGTTTTACTTCAAGCGTTTGCTGCCACGTACGGCTGCTCATCGGGCGGCCATCGAGGCGGGCAGCGATTGCCTGATGAAGCTGCCGGCGGAGTTGTTTGCGCTCTGACGATCAGGCTTGAAAAGCTTCGCGGGCAAGCCCCGCTCCTACGGTTTTATGTCGTCCATGTGAAATGCGTGCGACACGACCTGTAGGAGCGAGGCTTGCCCGCGAATGCGTTCTGACAGGCGAGAACGATCTCAGCTGAAATACTGGTGACTAAAAATAACAAAACAGTCACTAGTAGACCCTATGTGTCGTAAAAGTTGTTGAGGTACACTCGGACACAACGAAATCACTATTCTACGAACCACCTGTTTAGATCTTGCGAGGTTTGCCATGGCTGACTACAAAGCGCCCCTGCGCGATATGCGCTTCGTCCTCAATGAAGTTTTCGAGGTCGCCAAACTCTGGGCCGAACTGCCTGCGCTGGCCGAGACTGTCGATGCTGAAACGGTCGAAGCCATTCTCGAAGAAGCCGGCAAGGTCACCAGCAAAAGCATCGCGCCCCTGAGCCGTGCGGCTGACGAAGAAGGTTGCCATTGGGCGGACGGTGCCGTCACCACCCCGGCCGGTTTCCCACAGGCTTATCAGACTTACGCTGAAGGCGGTTGGGTTGGTGTCGGTGGTGATCCGACCTACGGCGGCATGGGCATGCCCAAGGCGGTTTCGGCGCAGGTTGAAGAAATGGTCAACTCTGCGAGCCTGTCGTTCGGTCTATACCCGATGCTGACCGCCGGCGCCTGTCTGTCGATCAACGCCCACGCCAGCGAAGAGCTGAAAGCGGCGTACCTGCCGAACATGTACGCCGGTGTATGGGCCGGTTCCATGTGCCTGACCGAGCCGCACGCCGGTACTGACCTGGGGATTATCCGTACCAAGGCCGAGCCTCAGGCCGACGGTTCCTACAAAGTCAGCGGCACCAAAATCTTCATCACCGGCGGTGAACACGACCTGACCGAAAACATCATTCACCTGGTACTGGCCAAACTGCCGGACGCACCGGCGGGGCCGAAAGGCATTTCGCTGTTCCTGGTGCCGAAGTTCATGGTCAATGCCGATGGCAGCCTGGGCGCGCGCAACCCGGCAAACTGCGGTTCGATCGAACACAAGATGGGCATCCAGGCGTCCGCGACCTGCGTGATGAACTTCGACGAAGCCGTGGGTTACCTGGTCGGCGAGCCGAACAAAGGCCTGGCGGCGATGTTCACCATGATGAACTACGAGCGTCTGGGCGTCGGCATCCAGGGCCTGGCCACTGGCGAGCGTTCGTACCAGAACGCTATCGAGTATGCTCGCGACCGTCTGCAAAGCCGCTCGCCGACCGGCGCGCAAAACAAAGACAAGGTCGCTGACCCGATCATCGTCCACCCGGACGTGCGTCGCATGCTGCTGACCATGAAAGCCTCGAACGAAGGTAGTCGTGCCTTCTCCACTTACGTGGCGATGCAGCTGGACACCGCCAAGTTCAGCGAAGACGCCATCACCCGCAAGCGCGCAGAAGACCTGGTTGCATTGCTGACCCCGGTGGCCAAGGCATTCCTGACCGATCTGGGTCTGGAAACCACGGTTCACGGCCAGCAGGTGTTTGGCGGTCACGGCTACATTCGTGAGTGGGGCCAGGAGCAACTGGTTCGTGATGTACGGATTACTCAGATCTACGAAGGCACCAACGGTATTCAGGCGCTGGACCTTGTAGGACGCAAGATCGTCGGCAGCGGCGGGGCGTTCTACACACTGTTCGCCGACGAGATTCGTCATTTCACCGCGACAGCCAATGCTGACCTGGCGGAGTTCACCCAGCCGTTGAATGATGCAGTGGACACCCTCGACGAACTGACCGCGTGGTTGCTGGACCGGGCGAAAAACAACCCGAACGAGATCGGCGCGGCGTCCGTCGAGTATCTGCAGGCATTCGGCTACATGGCCTACGCCTACATGTGGGCACTGATGGCCAAGGCAGCTTTCGGTAAGGAAGCGCAGGACGATTTCTACGCGAGCAAACTCGGTACGGCGCGGTTCTATTTCGCACGTCTGCTGCCGCGTATTCACTCGTTGAGCGCGTCGGTAAAGGCGGGCAGCGAATCACTGTTCCTGCTGGACGCAGGACAATTCTGACCCGTTAACGTTATGTAAGCATTCTCTTACATAACGTGCTGCTGTTTTCCCATAGGCGAAGATTGGATCCAGAGCTAATCTACTTCACATGGACGTCGCGCAGGAAGCGCAAAGCAACAACACGGACACGTAGGATTCTGCCAGGACGGCGGAGTGAAATGGATGTCAGGGAAACAGTCTGCAAAGCCCCGCTTCGGCGGGGTTTTCTTTTGCCTGGAAAAAAGTGCTCAGCTCACTCCGTCCAGTGTCGCCGGACCATTCAAGTGGTCATCCGGCCCATTCATCACTTCTTCCAGCAATGTCCGCAACAACGTCAGCGAAGCCTGTTGCCGCTGCACATCCCGACACACCAACCCGACTTTCAGCGGCACTCGCGGTTCGCTCAATGGCTTCCACAGCAAGGCCTGATCGCCATGGGTCTTTTGCGAGCGCCCAGGCAGAACCGTCGCCAGTCGCGTGTGCGGCAGGCTGTCGAGAATCCCCGCCATGTTGTTCAGCTCAGCCTGCACTTGGGGGCGACGTCCCAGATTGGCCAATTGTGCCTGCCAGATCTGCCTCACTTGGAACTCTTCACCCAGTAGCAACATCGGTAACTCGGCGGCCTGGCTCATGGAGACTTTCTTGAATTCGCGCAATGGGTGGTCCGCCGGGATGACAAGGGTCAGTTCATCTTCGTACAACTGCACGCCGTGCAAACCCGGCTGACGGGGCGGCAGGTAACTGATGCCGATGTCCAGTGAACCGTTGAGTAGCCGCCGCTCGATTTCCAGGCCGGTCAGTTCATAGATCTGCACCACCAAATGTGGCTGTGCCTTGCGCACGCGTTCGAGCATTTGCGGCACGAGGCTGGAGTGGACGGTCTGCAGTACGCCGATGGCCAAGGTTCGTAGCGCCTTTCCCTTGAAGTTGCCCAAGGCTTCGCGTGCGCGCTGCAGGCCATCGAGCAAGGGCAGAGCATGGTTGTACAACGTGTGGGCAGCCAGAGTGGGCAGCAGACGTTTGCTGCTGCGCTCGAACAGGCTCACATCGAGGTTTTTTTCGAGTTGGCGAATCTGCTGGGACAACGCTGGCTGGGAGATTGAAAGTCGCTCGGCGGCCCGGCCGACGTGGCCTTCTTCATAGACCGCGACGAAATAACGCAATTGCTTGAAATCCATAAGTAATACTTATCGAAAATGCTGGGAAATCGAAATGGCTCAGTGCCTTGCCTAAGCCTAGTCTAACCGCATCCACAGGGCTTACAGGGCCATAGCGCACGATGAATACCGTTTACGACAATGGTGTTTACATAGGCAAGACAGAAAACCTCAAACGAGGTTTTATCCAATGAATCTGTTCAACCTGCGACGCAAACCACCGAGCCTTGATGACCTGGCGATGGACACCCCCCTGTCGTCCAGAAGCGAAAACTTATCCAGCGAGTGCCTGATGCCCAGTGTCGAACGGCCGAAACAGATTTTCGTGCGGGGCCAAGGCTCATGGCTGTGGGACAGCGATGACCGCGCTTATCTTGATTTCTCACAGGGTGGCGGCGCCAATAGCCTTGGACATAGCCCTTGGGCACTGGTCAAAGCCATTTCGGAACAGGCTCAGTCGTTGATCAACCCAGGTTTCAGTTTGCACAACCGTGGCATGCTCAACCTCACGGAACGGCTCTGTACCAGCACCGGCAGTGACCAGGCGTACCTGCTCAACAGTGGCAGCGAAGCCTGTGAAGCAGCGATCAAGTTGGCGCGTAAATGGGGTCAGCGACATCGCAGCGGTGCTTCGCGGATCATTGTTGCCAGTAAAGGTTGTCATGGCCGTAGTCTCAGGACGATTTCAGCGTCGGACAGTTCGAATCTGACCAACAGATTCGAGCCACAACTGCCGGGCTTCAGTCATGTTCCATTCAATGACCTGCCAGCACTGCATGCGGCCGTGGACGCCCAGACTGTCGCAATCATGCTCGAGCCGATCCAGAGCGAGGCCGGAGTGATTCCCGCCACCGAACACTACCTCAAAGGTGTCGAGCGCCTGTGTCGTGAGCTTGGCATCTTGTTGATACTCGACGAAGTGCAAACCGGCATCGGTCGCTGCGGCAGCTTGCTCGCCGAACAGTCCTACGGCGTGCGGGCAGATATCGTCGTGCTCGGCAAAGGACTCGGCGGTGGCGTGCCATTGGCGGCATTGCTGGCGCGAGGCCAAGCCTGCTGTTTCGAAGTCGGCGAACTGACCGGCACGCATCACGGTAATGCGCTGATGAGTGCTGCCGGTCTTGTCGTCCTCGACAACGTGCAGGACAAGGGCCATCTCGATCATGTGCGGGAGCTTGGTCAGCATCTGCGTGAAGGCTTGAGTCGTCTGGCTCATCGCTACGGTCACGGTGAGTTACGCGGGCAAGGACTGCTCTGGGGTCTTGATTTGTCCGACGATTCGGCTGAGGCCGTAGTCAAGGCTGCGTTGTACGAAGGATTGCTGCTCAACGCCCCGCAACCCGATTGCTTGCGCTTTACCCCAGCCCTCACCGTAAGCAAGGCCAATATCGACGAAATGCTCCTGCGCCTGGCTCGCGCCTTTTCCCGCGTACGCACCGCGCAACTGCAGTGCCGCAAAGGTATTGCGGTCTGATCAGACCCGTCCTACACGAATTCTCGAACCGTCTCGCGGTATAACGCATCGCCCCACGCCTGATTCTTTTGGCGTGGGGCGTTTTTTTGTGGCTACGTTTTGCCAAACGTATCTCGGCGCTTGAGTGATTGCTGGATCAATGGCTTTTTAGTGGGAACCGGCAGGGAGTGCCGGTTCCAGCGGAACAACCTTGTTGAAGAGCTGATTTTGAAATCTATACCACTGAGTGGTATGTTTTGGTAAGGGATGCCGATGTCGCCAAGGCTATTCAAGACAAAAAGTTTTGCGATACAAGCCGGTAAGGCGTGGATCAGTGATGAGGAACTTCGGGAGGCGTTCGCCGAGATGCTCAATGGCCAAGCGGATAATCTCGGCGGCGGAATCTGGAAGAAACGTTTGAATGCCAATCGCCATCGGTCGATTGTTCTGGCCAAGGGTGGGCGTTACTGGATTTATCAGATGCTGTTTGCCAAGCAGGATCGGAGCAATATCAGTCCGACGGAGCTGAGTGATTTACGCAAGCTGGCTAAGTCCTACGCGGGACTGACAGATGTGCAAGTCCGGCGCTTGCTGGACATTAAGGAGTTTTTGGAGATACCTCATGAGTAAAAAATTCAAAAGCGAAGTATTTGAATCGATACACGAATCGGCCAGTGCCTTGTTTACCGTCGGTGCAATCAGCAAGGCGACCATGCGCGAATTCGATGAGTCATGCCTTGCAAGGGTGCCGGACGCGATCCCGGCAGAGCAGATCAAAGCGTTGCGCGAACGCAACAACGTCAGTCAGCCGGTGTTCGCGCGTTATCTGAACACCAGCGCCTCGACGGTTAAGCAATGGGAGGCGGGAGACAAACACCCCAGTGGCATGGCGTTGAAGTTGCTGAGCATCGTTCAGAAGTACGGTCTGGAGATACTGGCTTGAAGAGCCGCAATGAACCCTGAAGATCGCCGCAGGTCGATTAGCTGTATCGTTTCACAAGAGCCAACATCAATCAGGAGCTACCCCATGGATTTTATTCGCATCATCATCGCCATTCTGTTGCCGCCACTGGGTGTGTTTCTGCAAGTCGGTTTCGCTGGAGCCTTCTGGCTGAACATTCTGCTGACGTTGTGCGGTTACATTCCGGGGATCGTGCATGCGGTGTATATCATCGCCAAGCGCTGACATTCACGGCGTCAGGTAAATAGCATTCGCGGGCAAGCCTCTATGTTCTGTAGGAGCGAGGCTTGCCCGCGAACGGCGCGACACGGTTTCAGCCCGCTAGCGCCATCACCCGTCGATAAAACAACCACTCCTGCTCCAGCGCATGGGCCTGATTGCCGGCCTTGCGAAAGCCATGGCGCTCGTCGGCGTAGTAATGCGCTTCGACCAGAATGCCGTTGTCCTGTAGCGCATTGACCATGTCGCGGGTCTGTTGGGGCACCACCACGGCGTCCAGTTCACCCTGAAAGAAAATCACCGGAACGCTGATGTTGTTCGCGTGCAGCAATGGCGTGCGCGCGGCGTAGCGCTCGGCGTCCTGCACCGGGTCGCCGATCAACCAATCCAGATAGTCGCCTTCGAACTTGTGGGTGGCGCGGCCTAGCGCAACGGGATCGCTGACGCCATACAGACTGGCGCCCGCACGAAAGACCTTGTGAAAGGCCAGTGCGCACAACGTGGTGTAGCCACCGGCGCTGCCTCCACGGATAAACGCTTTGTTGCCGTCGATCAGTCCACGTTCGGCGAGGTAGGCCACCACCGCACAGGCATCTTCCACATCCACCTCGCCCCAGCTCAAATGCAGCGCCTGGCGATAAGCGCGGCCATAGCCGCTGCTGCCTCGGTAATTGAGGTCGGCCACGGCGAAGCCGCGTTGCGCCCAATACTGGATTCGCGGGTCGAACATCGGGTAGCAGGCTGAAGTCGGGCCGCCGTGAATGAACACCACCAACGGCGGTTTCGTGTCGTTGGTCATTGCCGGGTAGAAGAAACCGTGGGCCTCGCCCGAGCCGCTCGGATAGCGCAGGGTTTGCGGGCGGCTGATCTGTTCGGCGGGCAGCGGTGCAACACCGCCGGCGAGTGTCTTCACCTGCCGGTTCTGGCGGTCAATGGCGATCACCGCCGACGAACTGACCGGCGAAGCGGCGATGCAGTAGATGAACTGCTCATTCTGTGCGAGATGGCGGAAGCGGCTGTAGTCGCCAGTGAAATCGTCACGGGAACCATCGCCATGACAAAGCTCCAGTCGACCAAAACCACCTTCGGTCCAACTCGCCAGATAAGTGTCTTCGCCCAACGGTAACCAGGTGCAACCACGCAGTTGCCAAGGCGCGGGTCCATGGTCGGCGGCAGCGCTTGGAAGTGGACTCAGACCGTTGCTCGACTCCACCCACGGCTGCCAGAAACCACCGCGATCCGTCAGACAATACAGACGGCTGCTGTCATCGAATCGAGGTTGTTGCAGTGACTCCTGGGCACTATCGCCGGCCACACATCGAGGTTGCGCAAAACTGCGATCGCTCTGGCGTTCGGCAACCATCAGGCGGGTAGCGGTCCACGGTTGATCCGGGCGATTCCACTCGATCCAGGCCAGACGTTGACCGTCAGGGCTCAAGGTCGGTGCCGAGTAGAAATCGGCACCTTCGGCCAGCAGATGAGGCTGGCCGTCAACCAGATCGATCGCCACCAGGCGATGTTGATCGCGGTTCTCTTCCACCGCCAGCACCTGCCCGTCGGCGAATTGCAGATCGCCGTAACGGCATTCACTTGAAGTCAGCACCTCAGGCGCCTCACCGGTCAGCGATTGCCGATACAGCTGCTGATCGGCCTCGTTGACGAAAACCAGCCCGTCATCGGTCAGACAAAACGCGCCGCCGCCATATTCGTACACCCGGCTGCGCACACTGAAGGTGGGCGGCGTCAGGCAACGAGCCTGGCCGTCGCGCCACTGCCAGATCCGGCAGGCGGCATCCTCAGGCCGGTATTCGTTCCAGAACAATCCATGCTTGCCGACTTGCAACTCGGCGAAGTCGATGCCCGCCGCGACAGCCTTGGCGGCGCTCAAGGGTTCAGCTTTTGGCGATGAGGCGTGAGTTTCGTTCATTGCGAAAGGCCAGTTGTTCAATGGTCTGGGTCGCGTGTTCGGCTTCTTCGCGGGCCTTGAGAATCACGCCGTGATGTTCCGACTTGCTGCACACCGGGTCGGCGTTACTCGCGTCACCCGTGAGCATGTATGCCTGACAGCGGCAGCCGCCGAAATCCTTTTCTTTCTCGTCGCAGGAACGGCACGGCTCGGGCATCCAGTCGTAACCGCGAAAGCGGTTGAAACCGAACGAGTCGTACCAGATGTGCTGCATGCTGTGGTCGCGCACGTTGGGAAACTGCACCGGCATCTGTCGGGCACCATGGCAAGGCAGCGCGGTTCCGTCCGGCGTGACCGTCAGAAAAATACTGCCCCAGCCGTTCATGCAGGCTTTCGGACGTTCTTCGTAATAGTCCGGCGTCACGAAAATCAGCTTGCACGGATGCCCTTCGGCTTCCAATTTGGCGCGGTATTCATTGGTGATGCGTTCGGCGCGAACCAATTGTTCTTTGGTCGGCAACAGGCCAACCCGATTGAGCTGGGCCCAGCCGTAGAACTGGCACGTCGCGAGTTCGACGAAATCCGCTTCAAGGGCAATGCACAGCTCGATGATCCGGTCGATCTTGTCGATGTTGTGCCGATGGGTGACGAAGTTCAGCACCATCGGGTAGCCGTGAGCCTTCACTGCGCGAGCCATTTCGAGCTTTTGCGCGAAGGCCTTTTTTGAGCCGGCCAGCAGGTTATTCACTTGCTCGTCGCTGGCCTGGAAACTGATCTGGATGTGGTCCAGACCGGCCTTCTTGAAGTCGCTGATTTTCTGTTCGGTGAGGCCGATGCCGGAGGTGATCAGGTTGGTGTAGAAGCCCAGCTTGCGCGCTTCAAAGATCAGCTCGGCGAGGTCTTGGCGCACCAGCGGCTCACCGCCGGAAAACCCCAACTGCGCCGCGCCCATTTCTCGCGCTTCTCGAAAGACTTTGATCCACTGCTCGGTGGTCAATTCTTTGCCTTGTTCAGCGAAGTCCAGCGGATTGGAACAGTACGGACACTGCAGCGGGCAGCGATAGGTCAGCTCGGCCAGCAACCACAGTGGCAGGCCGATTTCCGGCTTGGGCGGTAACTTGTCTGACACGGAATCAGGCAAGTTCGATCCAGTGCTGAGCACGGGCAACCTCCATGAATTGCTCGATGTCGTCACCGAGCTCAGGCACGTCGGGGAACCGCGCGCCCAGTTCGGCGATGATCGCCGCGACGTCCCGCTCGCCATCAATCAAGCCGCCAATCAGCGCGGCGCTGTCATTCAGTTTGATCATGCCTTCCGGGTAGAGCAACACATGGCCTTTTTGCGCCGGTTCGTACTGGAAACGGTAGCCGGGACGCCATGTCGGAGTTTTGCTGCGATCGAAACTCATAAGGTGATTCCTTTATGCCAGACCCGCTGTTCGGTCACGCTGTGGTACGGCGGGCGGTTCAGTTCGTAAGCCATGCTCATGGCATCGAGCATGCTCCAAAGGATGTCCAGTTTGAACTGGAGAATTTCCAGCATGCGCTCCTGGCCTTCCCGCGTAGTGTAGTGCTGCAAAGTGATCGCCAGACCATGCTCCACATCCCGGCGAGCCTGGCCCAGACGCGTGCGGAAATATTCGTAACCGTCTGGGTCGATCCACGGGTAATGTTGCGGCCAGCTGTCGAGGCGCGATTGGTGGATCTGCGGCGCGAACAGCTCGGTCAGCGAACTGCTGGCGGCTTCTTGCCAACGGGCCCGGCGGGCGAAGTTGACGTAGGCGTCGACGGCGAAACGCACGCCAGGCAGCACCAGTTCCTGAGAGCGCAGTTGATCCGGATCGAGGCCGACCGCTTGCCCAAGGCGCAGCCAGGCTTCGATACCACCTTCTTCGCCGGGGGCTCCGTCGTGGTCCAGCAGGCGCTGAATCCACTCGCGACGAATCTCGCGGTCCGGGCAGTTGGCCAGAATCGCGGCATCCTTGAGCGGGATGTTCACCTGATAATAAAAACGGTTAGCGACCCAACCCTGGATCTGTTCGCGGGTCGCCCGGCCTTCATACATCGCCACGTGATACGGGTGATAGATATGGTAGTAGGCGCCCTTGGCGCGCAGGGCCGCTTCGAATTCGGCGGGGGACATTGCGGTGTCAGTCATTTCGGTTCTCCGGGTACAACCGGTGGATTCTGGTGTATCTGGTGGGACGCCTTCGCGGGCAAGCCTCGCTCCTACAGGTCGGCGTTATCGCTCTGTAGGGGCGAGGCTTGCCCGCGAAGAGGCCATCCGCTACAACACAATGCTCATGCCGTCATACGCCACTTCAACCTCGCGACGGGCGAGCTCCGCACGCTCCGGCGAATCCTCATCGAGAATCGGGTTGGTGTTGTTGATGTGGATAAGCACTTTGCGTTGTTTGGGCAACTGTTCCAGCATTTCGAGCATGCCGCCAGGGCCGTTCTGCGCCAGGTGGCCCATTTCCCGGCCAGTGCGCGTGCCGACGCCACGGCGCTGCATTTCGTCGTCGTCCCACATCGTGCCATCTACCAACAGGCAATCGCTGCTGGTCATGATCTTCATCAGCGCGGCGTCGACCTTACCCAGGCCTGGTGCATAGAACAGTTTGCCGCCGGTGCTCAGGTCTTCGACGATCAGACCGATGTTGTCGCCCGGATGCGGGTCGAAGCGGTGCGGCGAATACGGTGGCGCGGCGCTACGCAAGGGCAGCGGGGTGAAGCGCAGGTTCGGGCAGGCCGGGACGGTGAAGCTCTGATCGAGTTCGATACGGTTCCAGTTCAACCCGCCATTCCAGTGAGTCAGCATGGTGAACAACGGGAAACCGGTGCTCAAATCTTCGTGGACCATGTCGGTGCACCAGACCTGATGCGGGCAACCTTCGCGCAGGCTGAGCAGGCCGGTGGTGTGGTCGATCTGGCTGTCCATCAAGATGATTGCGCTGATGCCGGTGTCACGCAGCGCGCGACCTGGCTGCATCGGAGCGAAGTTCTGAAGCTGGGCGCGGATGTCCGGCGAAGCATTGCACAGCACCCAGTTCACGCCGTCATCGGAAATCGCGATGGACGACTGGGTGCGCGCCTCGGCCCGCAGGCTGCCGTCGCGAAAACCTGCGCAGTTCACGCAGTTGCAGTTCCACTGAGGGAAACCGCCGCCGGCGGCGGAACCTAGAATCTGGACAAACATGGCCGCTCCATCATTGAAAGCTGAAAATAAAAACGCCCCGGCGAGCCGAGGCGTAGCACTGCATTCTCTACCAGACGGCAGAGCTTAGCGGCTTGCGAAGTACATGGTGACTTCGAAGCCGATACGCAGGTCGGTGTAAGCAGGTTTGGACCAGGACATAGAAGCGCTCCTTCAGGTGGATGGGACAGTTGAGACCTATACATATAGTCCACCTCCAGCCGGAGATGTTCAGATAGTTAGGTGGCTATGTTACTCAAAATTACAGAGCGATTGGCCACGAATCTTTGAGAAAGCTAATTGCAGCACCGGTAATGATCATTTTGCCACTTGCCAAAGCGTAGTGGGGCACGGTCCGTTGGCCAGACAGCGCCAGCCACCTTCGGCCTGGTTCAGTCGTTGTGCCGCCGCCAGCAAGGCTGCACGGTCGATCATCAGAATCGCCTGAGGCAGATGTTTCAGGTAATCCGACGAGTGGCCGGACAGTTTGCCATGCCAGAGCAGTTCGGCGGCCTGGGCGTTGGGCAGGGCGGTGTTGTCGAATTGATCGGCCAGGGCTTGGCGTTGAGCAATGAAGGTCGCGTCATCGATGCTTTCGATCATCCCTTCCAATTCGCTGAGGAACTGTTCGATGTGTTCCAGTAAATCCAGGGGCGCGACGCTCGGTGATTGCACGCCAAACAGCAGCCCGGTCTGACCGTTTAACTGGCGTAGTCCGCTGAAAACGGCATACCCAAGTTGCAGCTCCACCCGCAGGCGCTGGTAGAACGGCGTCTGGCACACGTGCGCGAGCAAACGCCAGGCGGCTTCATCGGCGATGTCATGGGTGGCTGTCGGACAAAAGAGCAACAGTGCGTGTTCGCTGGAGGCGGTATCGACGAAGTTCCAGAGATGCTGCGAGCGAATCGACGGAGGCGGCGTCAGTTGACTGTCCGCAGTGCCGGGAATACGACTCAAGGCAAACCCCATCGCCGCTTGTGTCTGGGCAGACAGGCCGGCCGTCAAGCCATCCCAGCGTGCGCTCGACCAGAGTTGCTGCAGCTCATCCGAGACTACGCTGTGCTCATGGCATAGATTGGGCAATGCTTTGAGAAGCTGTCGAATCGGCATCAATGTAACGGCCGCCGGCGCTTCCTGTGAGAAATCGGCATCAGGTTTTGTCAGTTCTTTCAGCGCATGTTCGAGGACTGTCGGCATCGGCTCCTGCAGCCCCGTCATTTTCAACAGCCATTCGTTGCCCGAAGCACTGAAGGAAAAGTCGACACCGGCCTGACGCGCATCTTCGCGCAGCAACCGCAGGTTGTTTTCCAGATTCGACTGAAGGCGGCTGTGAGGTGCGGATTCCAGGCGCCAGCGCAGATAAACCGCACCTTCATCCGTGTTATCCGGCAACGCCTGACTGAACTGCATCGGCGATCGTTCGCGGCGACTGCGTGAGCGATCCTGGGCAAACGTCCGCAGGCCGCGGTGAGCGCTGGTCTGGCCGCGAATCAATCCGGCATTCGGGGCTGGCGTCTCGGCGCGCAAAAACGGGTTGGGGGTCGGCAGTTGCCACTGGCCGGTGAAGTTATCCACAGCGCCGATTTGTTTGAGGATTGCCTTGAGGGCGACGACGCCCTGTTCAGACAACCCGGCTTCAAGCTGTTCGCTGTCTCGTCGGGCCAGTTGCAAGGCGCTACTGACTTGCTGTTGGCGCTGCAGCAGAGCTGCATACTCTTCGCGCAATTCGGCCCAATCCTGATGGGAGGCAAAAAAGCCCAGCCAATCCAGAAGCTGTTCGCCGATCACATTGTCCGGTTGCGTAGCGTGGGCGGGCCGTGTGAATTCGATGTGTAACAAGGCTTGGCCAGCGTAGTGATAGAGCGGCGTGGCTTTCAGGTTGTCCACCAGCCCATGCTCTCGCAGCTGCGCCAACAGGCCGCCGGTTTTTTCGGCGTTCAGCCAGTGGCACAGGAACGCCAGCGCTTCGGGCGATGAGTCGGGCAGTGCTTCGAAGGTGAACAGCAGATCCAGCCGACGTTCTCCAGCCTGTTGATAACTATTGTCTGAAGAATCCATCAACAGGGTGGATTTTGTCTGAGGGACTTTCTCGCCGGAGGGAATAGCGACGGCAAACGACTGTGCCATCCGCTTCAATTCATCGAGATTCTGTGGCCCGGCCAAACTCAGCGTCATCTGCCCGGTCTGGTAAAACCGCTGATAGAAGTCCTTCAGCGCTTGCTGGAATTCGGGTTGCGGCACCGGCAGGCTGTAACGGTTTCCCGCATGAAACGCCCGCAACGGATGAGCCGCCGAGAGTCCATCGTACAGCGCGAACTGTTGTTGGGCCGCCGCATCCCGCGACCAAGCGACAAATTCGGCGTGCAGCACTTCCCGTTCTCGCCGCTGATCGTCTGGATTCATACGCGGATGAGCGAGCATGTCTGACAAACGCTCCAGCCCACCGTTAAACGCCTGAGGCGGCAGCTCGAAAAAGAAGTCCGTCGTACGTTCGCTGGTTCGCGCATTCACCTGCCCGCCATGACTTTGCACGTAGGCCATCAGCCCTTGCCCTGCGGGAAAGCGCTCTGTACCCAGGAACAGCAAATGCTCAAGAAAGTGCGCCAGCCCCGGCCAGGCCAGTGGCACGTCGTGACTGCCGGCAGCGACCCGCAAGGCAGCGGCGCAACGCTTCAAATCGGGAGCATGACGCAGCGTCACCCGCAGGCCATTGGCGAGGGTTTCAGTGTGGAGGCGAGGGTGATTCAGCGCAGGCATGAGCACTTCCAGAACAGAGAAGCGCTAATGCTAGCGGATTAGGGCTTGTTCAGCTCGCCGTATAGCTCGGGACGGCGATCGAGGAAGTAGCGATTGGCGGCGCGGGAATCGATCATCAGCTGACGATCCAGTTCACCGACAATTAACGCTTCATCAAGTCCGGCCTGGGCGATACGGCTGCCATCCGGCGCGGCGATGCTGCTTTGGCCGCAATACTGGATTTCACCTTCGTGGCCGCAATAGTTGGCGTAGGCCACATAACACTGGTTTTCGAAGGCCCGTGCGCGGACGGTGACGTCGGCAATGAAATCGTAGGGAGTCATGTTCGCCGTCGGTACCAGGATCAGCTCGGCACCGTCCAATGCCAGGCGCCGGGCGTTTTCCGGGAACTCCAGGTCGTAGCAGATCAAAAAGCCAAGCTTCCAGCCGTTAAGTTCAACCAGCGGAAACTCATCCGGCCCGGCGCTGAACATCGAGTGATCGAGGTCGCCGAACAAGTGAGTCTTGCGGTAGTTGCACAACCGCTCGCCATTGGCGTCGATCAATTGCACGGCGTTGTAGATCTGCCCGTCTTCGGTACGCTCCGGGTAGCCATACAAAATGGCGATCCCCGTCGTTTTGGCAATGCGCGCGATTTGCTGCGCCGATTCACCGTTGTGCACCTCCGCCAGCACGCTGACCGCATCGATACCGATGTTGTAGCCGGTCAGGAACATCTCCGGCAGCACCAGCAAGTCTGCGCCCTTGGCCTCCAGCGCCAGTTGATGCAGACGTTGCAGATTACCTGCGACATCCAGGGGCAGCGGTGGGCATTGGTAAAGGGCTACGCGCATTTCGGATTCCTCTTACTCGGGCAGGGCGATCGGACCGATCTCGTTGAACACATCTCCTGGACCCGGGTTTTCGGCGTGAGTTTCACCGCCGAAGTGTTTCATGATGCCCCACACCGCGTTGAGCGACGTCTGCACCGCGCCTTCGACCCAGGCCGGCGTCCACGAAACGTCGTCACCAGCGATGAAAATCCCGCGCTGCTCGGCCGGCATGTCGTCCTGCATGAAGTGCGCGTACATGCGCTGATTGTAGCGGTAGTGGCCGGGCAGGGCGCCTTTGAAAGCTCCGAGGAAATGCGGGTCGGCTTCCCATGAAACGGTGATCGGATCGCCGATGATCCGTGCGGCGATGTCGACTTTCGGGTAGATCTTCTTCAATGCGTCCAGCGCCAGTTTCACGCGTTTCTCCACCGGGTGCGGGAGCATTTTCAGGGCGTCGCTCATCCATGAGTACGACAGGCAAATCACTCCTGGCTTGTCGTCGCCATTATCGAACAGGTACGTGCCGCGGGTCAGGCGATCAGTGAGGGTCATGCTCATCAGGTCGCGGCCTGTTTCCGGGTCCTTGTCCTTCCAGAATGGGCGATCGACCATCACGAAGGTTTTCGACGATTGCATGTAGCGGGTGCGGTCCAGGGCCATCCACATCTTTTGCGAGAACAGGCTTTCGTCGCATTCGATCTGGGTGGTCAGCAGCCAGCTCTGGCAGGTGGTCAGTACTGCCGCGTATTCGCGTGTGTCGCCGTAGTTATCGGTGACGGTAAAACGCCCGTTCGGTGCATGGGCAATTTTTTTCACGCCGGAGCGCGGCGCGCCACTGTGCAACGAACTGAGACTGGTGCCTTCAGGCCAATGCACGCAACGCTCCGGCACATGGCGCCAGATGCCCAGCGGCACTTGTTCCACGCCGCCGACTACCAGATGCTGGTGATCGTCGCAGTTGGTCATCACCACGCGGAAGATTTCCAGCATCGAGTTGGGGAAGTCCGAGTCCCAGCCGCCAGTACCGAAACCGACCTGGCCGAACACTTCGCGGTGATGGAACGAGAGCTTGGCGAAGGCTTCGGAGGTGGCGACGAAATCATAGAACGTGCGGTCGTCCCACAGCGGCACCAAGGTGTTCCACAGTTCCTTGAGGCGCGGCACGTCGCGGTCACGGATCGCTTGCTGGATATCGGAGAACTGCGAGCCGGCTTCCAGAGCATCGGCCCAGGCGTCCGCGACTTCCTGGAACAGCGTAGGAAGATCCGCCAGTTTCTGTGCGTAATGAGTTTTGCCTTCCAGATCGATTACCGTGCTGCCCGACGCAGGCGTCAGCGGGTTCGGGAAGGGCTTGGTCTGGAGGCCGAGCTTGTCGACGTAGTGATAAAACGCAGTGGACGACACTGGGAATCGCATACCGCCGAGTTCGGCGATGATGCCTTCAGCGCCGTTGAAGGCCTGGGAGCGCAGACGGCCGCCCATCTTCGAGGCTTCGTAGACGACGGGTTTGAGGCCCAGTTTCATCAATTCGTAGGCGGCCACCAGGCCGGCAATGCCTGCCCCGACAATCGCCACTTCAGCACCGTGATTGTGCGCCGGAATACTGCCCAGCCCGGCCGGGTGTTCGATCCAGTCGTCGAAAGCGAAAGGAAAGTCCGGGCCGAAAACGGTGACCGGTTTTTTACCGTCTGCAGGATGGCGATTGTTCTTGTTCATGGCTGACCTTGCTGGCGACCTGACGCAGAGTGCGCGTCTGAGTATAGGAAAAGATGGCAGCCATTCTAGAGAGCGTAGAACACGTTAATAAGACGCAATGTGTCGTCATTTTGCTAATTACTTGATCAATATGACGACGTATCACTACATGCTGTAGGAGCGAGGCTTGCCCGCGAAGAGGTCCGAGCAAACACCGAAGACCTACCGGCAGAAACTCAAACCGGCTGCCCCCGATCAATCTTGCTGCTCAAAATGATTGAAGTCGTCGTCTTCTCCACGCCGTCCACACTGCCGATCTGATCCAGCAACTGATCCAGCTGTTCCGGCGAGTCGGTGCGCAACCACGCTACATAATCGAATTCGCCACTCACCGCACACAACTGCTGCACCTGCGCCATGGCGCTCAGGCGACGCAGCACTTCCTTGCCGGACCGCGGTTGTACGGTAATCCCGACGTACGCCTGCAATCCGCCATCCACCACCCGTTGCCCCAGGCGCACACCGTAACCGGTAATCACTTTGGCCTTCTCCAGCCGCGCCAGACGCGACGTCACCGTGGTACGGGCGATACCCAGTTGCCGGGCGAGCATGGCCACGCTTTCGCGCGCGTTGATTTGCAAGGCCGCGATCAATTGGCGGTCGATTTCGTCGAGAGCGGGCGGGCGAGTGTCAGGCAAAGGGGCATCTCCAGCGGTACAGAGCAATGGGCAGGCATGTTACAGGCACATCCTGCACGGTGCTCGTGGCGGTTGTCTGGACTAGCCTTGGATGAGGCACGAGCCGTTATTCTCATAGTCGAATACGCAACGGAGAGCTGTGACGGGAGATGATAGGAATGAACAAGAAAATGCCTCCCGTTATACGGGAACATGCACTGCAGATCGCGAATCACGAAATGGGACACTACGTGGTTGCCCGAGCTTTGGGCTTTGAAACGGGTGATGTGACCTTGAAAGTCACCATGGACTTGAGGCATCAGGCCGGGGCTTCCATTATCTTGACGCGGTCAATTTCCTCGATAGAAGAAATGAAGGAACATTTGGAAAGTCGGCTGATCGTCCTCTTTGCAGGAGCCATGAGTCAAACCTTACCTGTAAAGCATTCGGCCAGGAAACTTGTCGATAAATTGAAAGCGACAGCCATCCTGAATGGAGAGCTCGGGGCAGAACAGGACTACGCAAAAGTAAGGGAGTTACGGCATTTGCTGCGAAATATCTCCTACCCCGATACGGATGCAGCGTCGTCCGAGCGCATAACTGCCGAGCTTAAAGAGATTACTGATCGTGTGTGGTTGCGGACTCAGCAAATCGTAGAGGCGTTGGCCGATACGATTATCGGATTGGGCGCGGCGCTGGTAGACGGCATGGTCATCGTGGAGCAATGGGGGAGGCCGGCGGATACTTATGAGGTCGTGTTGACGGGGGAAATGCTTGAACGGTTACAGCCAGTGCAGGCCATTCCGTCGTTGAGTGTCTGGGCCTGAAAAGTGCCAAGCGCTGACTTCAATTTACAGGGCAGATATCCTGTTTTGGCATAAAAAATCGAGCAAACAATTCGGGTTGTGATTTGATGTTTAATTTGGCGTAAATATTTCGGCGGTGAACTTTTATCGTTTCTGCCGACAGGGAAAGTTTTCCTGCTATCTCTTTGTTAGAGAAGCCACTAAGTAATAACTTGAGGACGTCCTTTTCGCGTGTTGTTATTTGTGTGCCAAGCTGGAGAATTGTTTCTGGCCATAGAGCTGGTTCGGGGAGGTCTTTTTCTATGTCGGTTTCAAAACACATGCGTTGATGCATTAATGCAATTACCCATGGTTTGATAATGTCAAGTATTGTTATTTGCTCTTGGTTGAAGCGGACGTTACTGCCAAAGGAAATGCATAGCGTTCTATCGGCATCGAGCTGAACATTGTACTGCGCTTCATCTACAGAGATATACTGTGCGAAGTATTGATGATAATACTCGGTTTCAAGAAAGTGCTCCGGTGCAATATCCAGCATATGAAAAAAACCGCTCTGCGGGTTTTCTCGATTAGCTATATAAAATGGATCCAGCATATAAAGTCCCTTTACGTAGCGATGAATGAATGCATCTAACTCTTCTGTGTCTGCTACTTCAGGAAGACTAACAACTTTCACTTGCTGATTGCTAAATATTAATACGACCCAGTTATCAATTTGCACATATTCATTTAACGTACGAATAAGTGAGCTCCAGAATTCTGGACGGTTCAACTGCATGATCAGCTTTCCAATCGATCGGTGCCAAGCCAGGCTATGAAGGTCGAGTGGCATTTTCTACCCCTTTAGGGTTAGGGATTCGTAGGTCGCAGCTAAGTATTCGTAGGTATTTACTATTCGTCAATGCCGGGTATATTCACGATCAGGATTCACGATGGCCATGAGGGCATGTCGTCTTGACAAGGATAGTTGTATGAGCAAATCACCTTTGCGAACCATTTTTGCAGCCTCGCTTCTCTGTGCAGGGATAAGCACATCAGTGGGGGCTGTAGAGCCTGGGGTGTATCTGTATAACTGGTTCGGGTTTATCGCACCGGAGACCCCAAAGGAGTTTGAGCAGGAAACCGGCACCAGCATCCATATGGATGCGTTCGACAGTGCCGAAATCATGCAGAGTAAAGTGATGGCTGGGCGCACGGGGTACGACGTGGTTGTGGCTACCTCCAACGTGTTGCCAAGCCTGATCCAGGCGGGAGTACTTCAGCCGTTGGATCGTAATCAACTGAGTAATTTGTCACACATCGATCCTGATATCTTGGCCCAGGTTGCGGTCAATGACCCTGGTAATCGCTACGCTGTTCCCTATTTATGGGGCACCACCGGCATTGGCTATGACGTTGATAAAGTCAAAGCGGCATTGGGTGATAATGCTCCGGTGAATAGCTGGGACTTGATCTTCAAAGAAGAAAACATCAGCAAGCTCAAGTCTTGCGGTGTGGCAATGCTCGACTCTCCAAGTGAGATCATTTCAATTGCTTTGCATTACCTTGGGCTTCCTAGCAACAGTAGGAACCCCGATGATTACCAGAAAGCTCAAGCCCTGTTGTTAAAAATCCGCCCCTACGTCCTCTATTTCGACTCATCCAGAATCGACTCTGACTTGGCTGATGGCAATATTTGTGCAGTTGTAGGATGGGCCAATGGTGCCCTTGCTGCGCAGGCCATCAACGAGAAGGCTAATACTGGACGCAAGATTGCATACAGCCTTCCTCGCGAGGGGGCGCTGGTTTGGTCAGAAAATCTGGTTCTGTTAAAAGATGCTCCCCACCCAAAGGAAGGCATGGCATTTATTAATTATATGTTGCGACCAGAAGTTATTGCCAAGAGCTCAAATCACACGTTGTATCCGAACGCTAATAAAGATGCCGCGGAGTTTGTTGAGCAGAAGCTGCGCGACAATACTTGGATTTATCCAGACAAAAAGACCGTTGCTGCACTTGTTCCACTTGAACCGCTGCCATTGAAATTGGAGCGAATCCGCACTCGGGTTTGGACCAAAGTGAAGAGTGGTACGTGATCTTTGTTGTTTTATGAGGATCTTTATTTTATGTGAGAGTGCTGTGGGGTGCTACAGAGAAATTAAAAGCGAAATTATTGCGAAATGGGTGCGTCTCCTGCAATAGTCCGCGTTTATTTGGAGCACTGGTAATCACGTAGGGAGCAGGGGCAGCCCTTATCAGCCGACTTACTTAGGGGTTGTCACAAAAATTCTAGGGAAGGGGAAAAATCATGTACCAAGGTGATTGCCAATGCTACTTGGAGTCGGACGAATACAAAGCCTACAAGGAGATTGAGGAGCAGATCGGCCACTGCACGCCCGAACAAGCCTGGGCCATGTATTACGTCTCGATCGGGATGGTGCGTGAAAACATCGCCATGGCGGTGATGGAACACATCGCCAGAGGTAACAAGGCACTGCTGGTTGAGTTCCCCGAACTTGCACCGGCTGAAAAGGGAGTTCACCAATCGAGTTAAGGCGGATCACGCAAGCCTTTGCAGCGAAGGGGTCACCAGCCCTGGATCGCGCCGGTGTCCATAGGACTGTATCAGCGGTGGCCAACCCAGAAGCGCGAAAGCCGCGCAGTGCGCGGCTTTGAGTATGGTGGGCCCAGTAGGACTCGAACCTACGACCAAGGGATTATGAGTCCCCTGCTCTAACCAACTGAGCTATAGGCCCTCAGTAGGCCGCGGATTATAGCGATGGTTTCTCAGCTGTGCTATCCGAAAAATCCAATATGGCTGTATGAAGAAACGTCGCGGCGAATTCGTCGGGGGGAAGCGGCAGGCTGACGATGTAACCCTGGATCTGTTCGCAGCCCTCCGCAGCCAGGAATTGCTGCTGCGCCTGGGTTTCGACGCCCTCGGCGATGACGGTGAATTGCATGCTGCGGCCCAGGGCGATGATTGCGCGAACAATCGCCGCGTCGTGTGGGTCATCCGGCAGGCCGCGGACGAAGGATTGGTCGATTTTGAGGATGTCCAGCGGCAGGCGTTTGAGGTAGCTCAGGGACGAATAGCCGGTGCCGAAATCATCGATAGCCAGTTGCACACCCAGGCGTTTGAGTTGGTGCAGCACCGCCAGCGCTTCTTCGGCCTGGCTCATGATGAAGTTTTCAGTGATCTCCAGTTGCAGGAAGCCAGGGTTGAGGTGGTTGTCTTTGAGCAATTGTTCGATCCTGCCAAGCAGGTTCGGCTGGCGCAGTTGCGCACCCGCGAGGTTGACTGAGAGTGGGCCCAGGCACTCATAGACCTGATTCCACTCGTACATCTGTCGGCAGGCGGTCTCAAGTACCCAATCGCCGATTTGCAGGATCATGCCGTTCTCTTCGGCCAGGGGAATGAAGTGCTCGGGAGGTACATCGCCGAAGGTGGGGTGATGCCAGCGAATCAGCGCTTCGGCGCCGACTACTCGATGATCGTCCAGACTGATTTTGGGCTGGTAGTACAAAAACAGCTCATTGCGCTCGATAGCGCGCCGCAGTTCATGTTCCAGCGCCACGCGCTCGCTGGCTTGGGCGGTGAGGTCGCGAGTGTAGCTTTCAACCCGGTTACGGCCCTTGGCCTTGGAGCGATACATCGCAGCATCGGCGTTCTTGACCAGTGTAGCGACGTCGCAGCCGTCCTTGGGATACAGGCTGGTGCCGATGCTGGCGCTGATGAAAAACTCGTGCTCGCCGGCCTGGAAAGGGGCGCCGAAGCAATTGAGCAGCTTGGTGGCGATGTTGTCGGCGTCGCTGGACTGTTGCAGGCCGGGGAGCAGGATGATGAATTCGTCGCCCCCCAGCCGCGCAACGGTATCGATATCGCGCAACTGCTCCTTGAGGCGCACGGCAATGCCTTTGAGTAGCAGGTCACCGACCGGGTGGCCGAGGCTGTCGTTGATGTGTTTGAAGCGGTCCAGGTCGAGGAACAGCACCGCGCCCTGGCCACCGTTTTCCTGTTGGCTGTTCAGCGCGGTCAACAGCCGACTCTCGAACAGTGTGCGGTTTGGCAGGCCAGTCAGCGGGTCGTGGTGCGCCTGGTAGTCGAGTTTGGCCTGCGCGTGCTTGAGGCTGGAAATGTCCGCGAACACCGCAACAAAGTGGGTGATGAATTTATCCCGGTTGCGCACTGCGCTGATAGTCAGCCAGCTCGGGTAGAGCTCGCCGTTCTTGCGCCGGTTGGAAATCTCGCCTTGCCAATGACCGTCGGCAGTCAACTGATGCCACATCGCCGCATAAAATGCGCTGTCATGCAGGCCCGAGGCGAGCAGGCGAGGAGTATGGCCCAGAGCTTCGCTCTCGCTGTAGCCGGTAATTTCGGTGAACGCACGATTGACCGCGCTGATGTGCTGTTGGGTGTCGGTGATCAATACGCCCTCGGCAGTGCTCTCGAACACCGTGGCGGCCTGCTGCAATTTCTCCTGCATCAGATGCCGCTCGGTAATGTCCCGGGCGATGGTCAGCATGCAGTCCTCATCGCCGATGGGCAGCGGCCGGCTTGAAACCTCACAGAGCCGGATCTGCCCGTCTTTGCGGCGGATGTGGCAACTGAAGTCACGGACGAAACCATCCCGGTGCAGCAACTCGAGCATCTGTTTGCGCTCGTTCAGATTGACCCAGATCCCCAAGTCCAGGGCTGATCGATCCACGGACATCGCGCTGTTGAACCCGGTAATACGGCTGAAGCCTTCGTTGACTTCCAACAGCAAGCCGTCGCTCTGCCGGGACAAGAGCAAGCCGTCGGGAGACGCATGAAAGGCCTTGGCGAATTTCTCTTCGGAGGTTTGCAGCTGTTGCTGGGTTTCCTTGAGCTGACTGATGTCCCGCACGACGACCACCAGGGCCGGGGTCGTATCGAGATCGAAAGGTTCGGCGGAAATCAGGCCGGTAAACACCTGGCCATTGCTGCGGCGAAAGGGCATCTCCAGGTTGCGGATGCTGCCGGCCTGCAATCGCTGCAACAAACCCGGCCCCACGCCGGGTACGCCCCAGATGTTCAGGTCAGTGGCGGTCTGGCCTATGACGTCTTCAGCCTTGAGGCCAATCTGCTCTTCGAACGCTTCATTGACTTCCAGCAGACAACCGTCGGAAAGCCGCGCGATCACCAGAATATCCGGGCATTGCTGGAACACCGAAGCGAACTTTTGTTCCGACAGGCGCAGCGCCTCTTCAGTGCGCTTGGCTTCGCTGATGTCGATCATCAGCCCGCGCAGTACTGGTTCATGGGCGTGCTCGATCAAGCTGACGATATCGCGGACCCACAGGCAGCGGCCGTCGGCGGTGATGACCCGGTAATCGACGCTGTGATCGCGCCCGGCTGCCACTTCACGGTCGCAGAAGGTTTGGGCCCGGGTCAGATCCGCCGGGTGGATGATGTTGCGCCAGAAGCCCGGAATCAGCCAGTGGGGCAATGGGTAACCAAGGAGCTCCTCAGCATGAGGTGACACGTAGCTGTAGGTGTAATCGCTGATCCGGGCTTCCCAGGCGATGGCCGAAAGACTCTCCACCAGCCCGCGATAATGGTATTCGCTGCTGCGCAGCTCCTGTTCCAGAGCGACCCGACGGGCAATTTCCGAACTGAGTCGGCGGTTGATCCGGATAACCACCGCCAGCACGATCATCAGAAACAGCAATCCAGGCAGGCCGTAAATCAGCACGTCGAGCCAGATGGTTCGATGGTCCAGGACGTTACCGACCCAATGTTCCTGGATGGCACTGATTTCACTTGGGGTCATGTCTGCCAGGACTTTGTCCAGGATGCTGACCAACAGCTTGTTGTTCGGGGGCACGGCCATCGCCAATTGGTAGCGATAGGGCGTTTCACCGCTGACGTAAAGCCCGTCGAGCTTGAGCTGGCGCAGGCTCCAGACACTGGAGGCAAGATCGCCTACTACGGCGTCCACGGCGTCGGTGGCGAGCGCTTGCAGCGCCGAGCTGACGTTGGGCATCGCCACCAGATTCAGGTCGGGATGGCGGGTGCGCAATAGTTCATGGGGGGCGTAGTTTTCCACCACGGCGATCTTCAGCCCGTACAGGTCTTCGAGTTTGCGCGGTTGGGGCCCTCCGACGTGAGCCAGAATGACAATCGGAAAGTCGAGATAGGGGCGGGTGAACGACAGATACGTCTGGCGCTCGGGGGTCGACATAATGCCGGGCAAGATGTCCAGCTTGCCTTGTTTGGCCTGCTTCAGGACCTCGGTCCAGCTGACCGGCTCGATGGGCGTGAGTTTAATGGCCAGCCGTTGACGGATGACGTTGATGTAGTCCGCTGCCAGGCCCTGATAACGCCCATGTTCGTCGCGAAATTCAAACGGCGGCCAAGACGCGTCCACGCCCAGGCGCAATTCCGGATGAGCCGTCAGCCAGTTACGTTCTTCGTCGGTAAGAGTCAACGCACCAGCCGTTGCGGTCCAGGTCATCAGCGACAGCAAAAAAAGCACGGTCGGCCATCTGGGCATAACGGTCTCGTTATGGCTGCGGGGGAATGTTTCGAGTGTAGACGGGCTATTCGGCGGGGGGGATGTACGGGGCATTTAATCTGTATAAAGCAAAACCCCCGGCCTGGGCCGGGGGTTCTGTGATCACTCGTCGAGGAAGGAGCGCAAATGCTCGCTTCTCGTCGGGTGGCGCAGCTTGCGCAGCGCCTTGGCTTCGATCTGACGAATCCGTTCACGGGTCACGTCGAACTGCTTACCAACCTCCTCGAGGGTGTGGTCGGTATTCATGTCGATACCGAAGCGCATGCGCAGAACCTTGGCTTCACGGGCAGTGAGGCCGGACAGGACTTCGCGAGTCGCTTCTTTAAGGCTCTCAACAGTGGCGACATCGATTGGCGACTGCATGGTCGAGTCTTCGATGAAGTCACCCAGATGAGAATCTTCGTCATCACCGATCGGGGTTTCCATGGAGATCGGCTCTTTAGCGATCTTCAATACCTTGCGGATCTTGTCCTCAGGCATTTCCATGCGTTCGCCCAGCTCTTCCGGGGTCGGTTCGCGACCCATTTCCTGCAGCATCTGCCGGGAAATACGGTTGAGCTTGTTGATCGTCTCGATCATGTGCACCGGAATACGGATGGTGCGGGCCTGGTCGGCGATCGAGCGAGTGATCGCCTGACGGATCCACCAGGTGGCATAAGTCGAGAATTTGTAGCCGCGGCGGTATTCGAACTTGTCTACCGCTTTCATCAGACCGATGTTGCCTTCCTGGATCAGATCGAGGAACTGCAGGCCACGGTTGGTGTACTTCTTGGCGATGGAGATCACCAGACGCAAGTTCGCTTCGACCATCTCTTTCTTCGCGCGGCGGGCCTTGGCCTCACCGATCGACATGCGACGGTTGATATCCTTGATCTCGGCGATCGTCAAACCGGTTTCGGTTTCCAGCGCGGTCAGCTTCTGCTGGCAACGAATGATGTCCGGTTGCAGGCGACCAATGGCTTCAGCGTATTTGCTTTTGCCTTTGGCCAGTGCATCGGTCCAGCTTTCGTCGACTTCATTGCCCGGGAACTGGCGCAGGAAGTCGGCACGCGGCATACGGGCATCACGAACGCACAGTTGCATGATCGCGCGCTCTTGCTGACGCAGACGATCCAGGGCACTGCGAACACGCTCGACCAAGCCTTCGAATTGCTTCGGCACCAGTTTGATCGGCATGAACAGCTCAGCCAGGGCGATCAGCTCGGCGATTGCCAGCTTGTTGCCACGACCGTGCTTTTTCAGGGCCTTGCGGGTGATTTCCATCTGATCGGCGACAGCGCCAAAGCGCTGTGCGGCGATGACCGGATCCGGACCGCTTTCGGCTTCTTCTTCGTCATCGCTCGCTTCGGCGTCATCGTCGTCGGTGTCGTCATCCGCTTTCACGGCTTTCGGGTCGACAGGCGGTGGCACTTCGGCAGCAGGCGGCGCAATGCCGTCGTCCGGGTCGATATAACCGCTCAGGACGTCGGACAGGCGGCCACCTTCGGTGGTGACGCGAGTGTACTCGGAGAGAATATGGTCAACCGTGCCAGGGAAGTGCGCGATTGCGCCCATCACTTCGCGGATGCCCTCTTCAATACGTTTGGCGATTTCGATTTCGCCTTCACGTGTGAGGAGCTCTACCGTACCCATTTCACGCATGTACATGCGCACTGGGTCGGTGGTGCGACCAATGTCGGTCTCGACCGCTGCCAACGCTGCTGCTGCCTCTTCGGCCGCGGCTTCGTCGGTATCGGCGTCGGCCAGCATAAGGGAATCCTTATCTGGCGCAACCTCGAATACGTTGATCCCCATGTCATTAATCATGCGGATGATGTCTTCCACCTGTTCCGGATCTGAAATATCCTCCGGCAGGTGGTCGTTGACCTCCGCGTAAGTCAGGTAGCCCTGCTCACGACCCAGTGTGATCAACTCTTTGATACGAGACTGCTGTTGCGCTTTTCCGGACATAACACCCTATCCACTGAAGGTCTTGGCGGGCAAAAAACAAGCCGAGGATTATACCTGAGCTATGACCTCACGCGCCAGTTGAGGTCGGGCTTGATACGGAAACATTGCGACTTAAAAGGTCGCGCAGTTGATTTTTCTCTTCGGCGCTCAATTCACTTTGACGTGCTTTTCGAAGAAGTTGTTCCAGGTTCCGCTCGCGTTGACGGGCTGACAAGCTAGTAATGGTGTCGAAAAACTGTTGTTCAAGGTTATCTCCATCAATCAGCCATTCCTTTTCTGCCAGCGCTTTGAGCAGTCGGCCTTGTTCGGTGCCGTGCCAGCGCGCAATCAGTTGAAATGAGTTTAGCTTGGGATTCTTCTGTACGGCTTCGAGCAGGGCGACCAACAGTTGCGTGTTGGTATGGTCCTCGGCAGCGAAGTGCCCGGCATCCTCGACTTTCTCAGCCAGTTGCGGGTGATGCAGCAACGTGCGCAAGGCGGCCAGGGTCGGCGGCTCTACAGCGGCCGGAATCCGTGGCGCGCGGGGTTGATCGTGATCACCACCGCGTTTGCCGTTTTTGTCCCACGGTTTTTTGTCCCATTTTTTGCCGCCGGCGCCGGGTTTCTTCGGCGTCCATTCCTGCTGTGGCACATACATCTCTTGTGCCTGCGGCTGATGGTAGTCGCTGTAATCCGGCATGGCGTCGTAATCGATGCCCGGATCGTAAGCGGGTGGCGCTTCCTGAGGCTGAGGCGTGCTTTGCACGAGTTGGCTCACGGCTTCACCGCTAAGCCCGGTAATTTCGCTCAGGCGCTGGCGCATCAAGATGCGCAGGTTGGCCCCCGGGACTTTGTCGATCAGTGGTGCGGCGAGGGTGGCCATGTGGGCCTTGCCTTCGAGAGAGCGCGGGTCCGATTCCTCGGTCAACTGTTGAAAAAAGTAATCGGCCAATGGCTGGGCGTGCTGATTGATTCGCGCGCGGAAGGCGTCAGTGCCCTCGGAGCGGACCAGGGTATCCGGATCCTCGCCCTCAGGCAGGAACAGAAAGCGCGCCCGGCGCCCGTCCTGCAGGCATGGCAGGGTTGCCTCCAGCGCCCGCCAGGCGGCATTTCGGCCTGCCTGGTCGCCGTCAAAGCAGAACAATACGTTGGGCACGACGCGAAACAGGCGCTTCAAGTGCTCTTCGCTGGTGGCGGTACCCAACGTTGCGACGGCATTGCGCAGGCCTTGCTGGGCGAGGGCGATGACGTCCATGTAGCCTTCGACTACGATGATTTCGTCGAGGTTGCGGTTGTTCTTGCGTGCTTCATAGAGGCCGTAGAGTTCCTGCCCTTTATGGAAGACCGGGGTTTCCGGTGAGTTCAGGTATTTCGGCTTGTCGTCGCCCAGCACTCGGCCACCGAAGGCGATAATGCGCCCGCGACTGTCGCGGATCGGAAACATCACGCGATCGCGGAAGCGGTCATAGCGCTTGCCGGTTTCGGCGTTCTCGATCAGCAGGCCGGCATCGATCATTGCTTTTTGCTGCAGGGTATCGCTGCTCAAGTGCTTGTACAGATTGTCCCAGCCGGGTGGGGCAAATCCGAGCCCGAAGTCGCGGGCGATTTCTCCCGTTAGTCCTCGACCCTTCAAGTAATCCACGGCGGCTTTGCGCGACGGATGGCTTTTCAGGGCTTGACGATAAAAATCAGCGGCGGCAGTGAGCAGCGGATACAGCGGCGAATCGGTGGGCTGCCGCGGTTTGTGCGGTCGGCCACTTTCTTCGCGGGGAATTTCCATGCCGGCGGCTTTGGCCAGTTCTTCGACAGCCTGGACGAAATCCAGGTTGTCATGGTCCATCATGAAGCCGAGGGCGTTACCGCCAGCGCCGCAGCCGAAGCAGTAATAGAACTGTTTGTCGGGGCTGACGCTGAAGGAGGGGGTTTTTTCCTTGTGAAACGGGCAGCAGGCAGTGTAGTTCTTGCCGGCTTTTTTCATTTGCAGGCGCGAGCTGACCACGTCGACGATGTCGGTGCGGTTCAGAAGGTCGTCAATGAAGCTCTGGGGAATTAGCCCGGCCATGGCGTTCTCGTCATCTGCGCTGAAATGGACCCAAAACGAAGGGCGGCCGAACGCAGGTCGTTGTTTGGGGCGCGCAGGGTGTGCGGCTCGACCTGTGTCGTCTGCGTATCGCTGTCGGGAAGTGTATCTGCCGAAAATCCACTGACGTTAGTACCAATCAGTATTCGACTATTTGAAAGTGTTTCGCTGAATCCGGCGACGGCCAGTCATTGGCCTCGGATAGCTCATAAGCGGGCACGCAAGAAGGTGCCTTGGGCTGATCGTCGTGAGAGGAATCAGTGGGTGTGCTCGTCAGTAGCCTTGGAAGGCTCGTCAGAAAAGACGTGCACCGCTGGCAAAAGAGCCAGGTCTGACGCTGTGAAGCAGATTTGTCTCGGTCGCGTCTGCGGCTTTGACGGTGAAGCATCAAGCGTTTTCCGCAAATGCCATTAGCCCGGCTGAGGGCCGGGCTTGGCAGAAGCTTGCTACGATCGTCTGCGTATTAGTACAGACGAACGGCGCGGCGCTGTTCGCGCTGAACTTTCTTGGCGTGACGCTTAACAGCGGCTGCTGCTTTACGCTTACGCTCAGAAGTTGGCTTCTCGTAAAATTCGCGGCTACGAACTTCAGCCAGTACACCGGCTTTTTCGCAGGAGCGCTTGAAACGACGCAGAGCTACGTCGAAGGGTTCGTTCTCTTTTACTTTGACGGCTGGCATCCAGAGCTACCTTCATTCATTACCGGGGTCAACATCCTCGCGGCAAAAGAGCACTTGAAGACGTCGGTTTTTAAGGGTTGCGGATGTTAACCCCTCATCGCTCGGAATGCAAAGCCTCTGATCGAAAACCGCTGGTCGGGGCATCACGCGACGACTATTATGCGCGCCTTCGAATTCAGCCTCTACAAGGCGCAAACCCATGCTAGTACTGGGATTAGAAACCTCTTGCGACGAAACCGGTGTCGCACTTTACGACAGTGAGCGCGGGTTGTTGGCCGACGCGCTGTTCAGTCAGATCGATCTGCATCGGGCCTATGGCGGCGTGGTGCCGGAGCTGGCGTCGCGTGATCACGTCAAACGCATGCTGCCCTTGATTCGTCAGGTTCTGGCCGAGGCCGGCTGTGTGCCGACCGAGATCGACGCCATCGCTTATACCGCCGGTCCTGGCCTGGTCGGAGCCTTGCTGGTGGGGGCTTCCTGCGCCCAGGCGCTGGCCTTTGCCTGGGGTATTCCGGCCTTGGGCGTGCACCACATGGAAGGTCACTTGCTGGCGCCGATGCTGGAGCCGCAACCACCGCAGTTCCCGTTCGTCGCTTTGTTGGTGTCGGGTGGTCATACGCAGCTGGTTCAGGTCGATGGGATCGGCCAATACACGCTCTTGGGCGAGACCCTCGACGATGCTGCCGGCGAAGCGTTCGACAAGACCGCGAAGATGATGGGCCTGAATTATCCGGGCGGCCCGGAGATCGCGCGTCTGGCGGAGCAGGGCGTTGCAGGACGTTTCACTTTTCCGCGTCCTATGTGTGATCGTCCAGGCTTGGCTTTCAGCTTCAGCGGCCTGAAAACCTTCGCCCTGAACACCTGGCAGCAGAGCGTCAGCGCCGGGGACGACAGCGAGCAAGCCCGTTGCGACATCTCGCTGGCGTTCCAGCAGGCCGTGGTGGAGACTTTGACCATCAAGTGCAAGCGTGCCCTGAAACAGGCGGGTCTCAAGCGTCTGGTGATCGCAGGGGGCGTCAGCGCCAACAAAGCACTGCGGGTTTCACTGGAAAAAATGCTCGGCGACATGAAGGGCGATGTGTTTTATGCCCGTCCGGAGTTCTGCACCGATAATGGCGCGATGATTGCGTTTGCCGGTTGCCAGCGCTTGCAGGCCGGCCAGCATGAAAGCCTGGCGATCAGCGTGCAGGCGCGCTGGCCGATGGAGCAATTGTCGGCGCTGTGATGAGCGGCGCTCACGTGCGGTATTTAAAAATGCCGTTCGCGCCCGGCAAACAGGTCGCGTAGATTGCCGCGATGACGCCAGACGATCAGGCCTGTGAGCGCGCTCATGGGTAGCAGTGCCGCCGGTTCTTGCCAGGCAAGCAGCGGCAGGGTCAGTGGTGTGGCAATCAGGGCGGCGAGTGAGCTGGTGCGGGTCAGGTAGAACGTCAGCAGCCAGGCGCAGACCGCCAGCAGCGCGGCGGGCGGGTAGAGCCCCAGCAGCATGCCGGCCGCGGTGGCGACACCCTTGCCACCGCGAAAGCGGAAGTACAGCGGAAACAGGTGACCGATAACGGCGCAGACGCCGATCCAGGCCTGTTCTTGTAGTGAAAGGCCTATTGCACCCGCGATCAATACGGGCAGCAGGCCTTTGTTCAGGTCGCCGAGCAAGGTCAGGATGGCGAGTTTCTTGCCGGCCAGGCGCAACATGTTGGTGGCACCGGCATTGCCCGAGCCACTCATTCGCGGATCGGGGTTACCGGTCAGGCGGCTGAGCAAAATGGCGAAGGACAGAGAGCCGAGCAGGTAGGCGAGGATCGCCAGTAACCAAAACATGCTAACTATTCCGGGCGAGGACGCCCTGATTCTAACGGCGCATTGCGCCCTTGTCGTGCAGTGGAGAGAAGTGCTTGGACAGAGTGTTTATCGAGGGCCTGGAAGTCGACACCGTGATCGGTGCCTACGACTGGGAACGAGGCATCCGACAGTGTCTTCGACTTGATCTGAGCTTCGCCTGGGACAATCGTCCGGCTGCCGCCGGTGATGACTTGACCCTGGCGCTCGACTACGCGAGCGTTTCGTCGCGCATTCAGGCGTTCGCCGAGCAGGCGCAGTTTCAGCTGGTCGAGACCTTTGCCGAGCGTCTGGCGCAAGTGCTGATGAGCGAATTCAAGATCACCTGGATGCGCCTCAAACTGACCAAGCCAGGTGCCATCCCGGCTGCCACGGGTGGTGTGGGCGTGGAGATCGAGCGCGGATGTCGCTGACTCAGGTATATCTCGGGCTCGGTAGCAACATCGAGCGCGAAGCCCATTTGCAAGCAGGCCTGGACGCCCTGGCGAGTTTCCTGGTGGATATGCGCTGCTCGGCGGTGTTCGAAAGCCAGCCGGTGGGGATCAAGAGCGGCCGGTTTTTCAACTTTGTGGTCTCGGCCTTCACCGATCTGCCGCTGATGGAGCTGGATCGACGGTTGAAATTCATCGAAGCGGATAACGGCCGTTATGCGCCGGACCGCAAGGGCTTGCCGCTGGATATCGACGTGCTGCTGTTCGGCGACCTGGTGGGCAATTTCGATGGCTTGATCTTGCCGCGGGCAGAGATTCTGAAAAATGCCTTCGTGCTGTGGCCGTTGTCGCTGATTGCGCCGGATAGAGTGCATCCGGGCGTAGGCAAGAGCTTTGCAACCCTGTGGGATGAGGCGCAGATCGATCAGGTGTTGGCGCCGGTGGCTTTTGAGTGGCGCGGCGAGCAGTTGACTCCTTTGAATTTGTTGTGAGGCGCAAGACGCCTTCGCGGGCAAGCCTCGCTCCTACAGGTGACGTCGCTTATTACCTGTAGGAGCGAGGCTTGCCCGCGAAGCTTTTCAGGCTGACGCCGCCTCTTTGTAAGCCTTCAACGCCTTGAGCCGCTCGCGCTTGATCGCCTCGCCCAATTCCGGTCCCTTGAATCCCTTTTCCAGCAATGGCTGAACGGCAACACTTCGCGCTGCAGTTGCCGCGCCCCGTAAATAATCCGCCTGTGGATAACTTCTCTGCTCCAGGCCTTTACGTCCTCGAGCGTCCATCTCGCACGCCGCGATAAATTCCTCAAAGCGCTGAGGTCGACGATAGACGTCGAAACTCTGCAGCAACTCCAGCAAGGTCGACGGTTTCAACTCCAGCGCACGATGGCCATGGGTGTGATACTTGCCCACCAGCAGCGCCAGTTCCTGACAGTCTTTCGGTGCCCTGAAGCGCTCATTGACCGCTTTGATCAGCTTCAGGCCTTTGTGCTCGTGGGCTATGTGGCGGGGCCATTCTTCCTCGGGCGTCAAACCTTTGCCCAAGTCATGCAGCAAGCAGGCCCAGCGTACGGTCAGCGGTTGTTTGTGCAGCGCCGCTTGCTCCAGCACGCTCAGAGTATGCACGCCCGTGTCGATTTCCGGGTGATGGGCAGCAGGTTGCGGTACACCGAACAGCGCGTCGACTTCCGGCATCAGTACCTTGAGAGCACCGCATTCGCGCAGCACCTCGATGAATACTTGGGGTTGGTCTTCCATCAGTGCGCGAGCGATTTCTTTCCAACTGCGTTCGGGTGTCAACGCCTCCAATTCACCGGATTCGCTGAGTTGACGCATCAGCTCCAATGTCTCGGCAGCAACAGTGAAACCCAGTTCCGCATAACGAGCGGCAAAGCGGGCAACGCGCAGAACACGGAGAGGATCTTCGGCGAACGCGGGGGAAACGTGACGAAGCAGGCGCGCCTCTAGATCCCGCTGGCCATGGTAGGGATCGGTCAGGTTCTGTTGATCGTCCTCGGCCATGGCGTTGATCGTCAGGTCGCGACGAATCAGATCTTCTTCGAGGGTGACGTCGGGGCTGGCGTGAAAGATGAAGCCGCCATAGCCGCGTCCATTTTTGCGTTCGGTACGGGCAAGGGCGTATTCCTCACCGCTTTTGGGGTGAAGAAACACCGGGAAGTCCGCGCCCACAGGACGAAAGCCCTTGGCGAGCATTTCTTCGGTGGTGGCGCCCACAACGACCCAGTCGATATCGGTGACAGGCTTGCCCAGCAAGCGATCGCGTACTGCACCGCCGACTTTATAAATCTGCATAAAAAACCTCCGTTAGCCCGACAGAATAACCTTTGCGTCGAACTTCCGGAGGCAGAAAAACAGGATCAAAGATGAATGACTGCCAGGTCTAGTCGGCCGTAATCCCCCTCGCCGTGCTCGCTTCTGGGTGGAACATGGTGGGTTTTCATCACTTGATCCCCTTGCAGGGTTTCCAGGTGAATGTCGAAGCCCCAGAGGCGGTGCAGGTGTTTGAGCACTTCGTCGGTGGAGTCGCCCAGCGGTTTGCGATCGTGTTGCTGGTGACGCAAGGTCAGGGAGCGGTCACCACGCCGATCAATGCTGTAGATCTGTATGTTGGGTTCGCGATTGCCCAGATTGTATTGCGCCGCCAGGGTTTCACGAATGGTTCGATAGCCGTCTTCGTCGTGTATCGCTGGAACCAGCAGGTCGTCCTTCTGATCGTCATCGAGGATGCTGAACAGCTTGAGGTCGCGGATCACCTTGGGTGACAGGTACTGCAGGATGAAACTCTCGTCCTTGAAGCTGCTCATGGCGAATTTGATGCTGGACAGCCAGTCGGTGCCGGCGATTTCCGGAAACCAGCGATAGTCCTCTTCGGTGGGGTGTTCGCATATCCGGCGGATATCGCGATACATGGCAAAACCCAGGGTGTAGGGGTTGATTCCGCTGTAATAGGGGCTGTCGAAACCGGGCTGGAAGACCACGCTGGTATGGGAGGTCAGAAACTCCATCATGAAGCCATCGGTGACGAGGCCTTCGTCGTACAGGTCGTTCATCAGCGTGTAATGCCAGAAGGTGGCCCAGCCTTCGTTCATCACCTGGGTCTGGCGCTGTGGATAAAAATACTGAGCGATCTTGCGCACGATCCGCACGATTTCGCGTTGCCAGGGTTCCAGCAACGGGGCGTGTTTTTCGATGAAGTACAGGATGTTTTCCTGAGGTTCGGCGGGGAAGCGTGCGTTGTCCTTGTCGCTGTACTTGTCCGCGCCTTTTGGAATGGTTCGCCACAAATCGTTGATCTGCTTCTGCAGATGCTCTTCCCGATCCTTCTGCCGACGACGTTCTTCTTCGGCGGAAATCGGATAAGGGCGTTTGTACCGGTCGACCCCGTAATTCATCAGCGCATGGCAGGAATCGAGCAAGTCTTCTACCGCGTCGATGCCGTGGCGCTCTTCGCACTGCATGATGTACTGCTTGGCGAACACCAGGTAATCGATGATCGAGCTGGCGTCGGTCCAGGTGCGGAACAGGTAGTTGCCTTTGAAAAAGCTGTTATGGCCATAGCAGGCATGAGCCACCACCAGAGCCTGCATGCAGATGGTGTTTTCTTCCATCAGATAGGCTATGCAGGGGTCTGAGTTGATCACAATCTCGTAGGCCAGGCCCATCTGGCCGCGGCTGTAGGATTTTTCGGTGCTGAGGAAGTGTTTGCCATAGGACCAATGGTGATAACCCAACGGCATACCGACAGAGGCGTAGGCGTCCATCATCTGCTCGGCGGTGATCACTTCGATCTGGTTGGGGTAGGTATCCAGCGCGTAGCGGGCCGCGAGACGACTGATTTCGCGGTCGTAGGCCTGGATCAGCTCGAATGTCCATTCGGAGCCGGTGGAAATGGGTTGGCGCTTCTGCTCTTTGGCGGTCATGTCACTAACCTGCGCTGGAAGAGTTCACGAAAGACCGGATAGATATCCCCGGCCGAGACCAGTTGCTGCTGGGCAAAAGTGTCAGAGAAGGCTTCGGCGATGCGTTCGTACTCGAACCACAAGGCCTGGTGTTCGCGCGGGGTAATCTCAACATAAGTGTAGTACTGCACGAACGGCATGATCTGATTGATCAGGATGTCGCGGCAGATCGGCGAATCGTCGTTCCAGTTGTCGCCGTCGGACGCCTGGGCAGCATAGATGTTCCATTCATTGCTTGGATAACGCTCGGCCATGATCTCCTGCATCAGTTTCAGGGCGCTGGAAACGATGGTGCCGCCGGTTTCCCGGGAGTAGAAAAATTCCTCCTCATCCACTTCACGGGCACTGGTGTGGTGGCGGATGAACACGACGTCGATTTTGTCGTAGTTGCGCTTGAGAAACAGGTACAACAGGATGAAGAAGCGTTTGGCGATGTCCTTGGTCGCCTGGGTCATGGAGCCGGACACGTCCATCAGGCAGAACATCACTGCTTTGGAGCTGGGGTTCGGCTGCTTGATCAGCAGGTTGTACTTGAGGTCGAAGGTGTCGAGAAATGGCACTCGGTGGATGCGCGCGCTGAGCTTCTCGATTTCTGCTTCGAGCTCCTGGATATCGCCGAAGTTGTCCGGTTCTTCGCGTTTAAGCCGTAGCAGTTCCTCTTTGACTTCGCGCAATTTCGCCCGGCTGCTGCCGGACAAGGCAATGCGCCGTGCATGTGCCGAACGCAGCGTGCGGATAATGTTGATCCGCGACGGGTTGCCTTCGTTGCTGATGCCTGCGCGTACGGTCTTGAAGGTGTCGGTGCCGGTCAGGTGGCGTTTGACCAGATTGGGTAATTCAAGGTCCTCGAACATGAATTCGAGGAATTCTTCCTGGGTAATCTGGAAGACGAACTCGTCCATCCCTTCACCCGTGTTACCGGCCTTGCCGGGGCCTCTGCCGCCGCCACCTCCGGGCGGACGGGCAATGTGCTCGCCGCTGGTGAATTCCTTGTTGCCGGGGTGCACGATGGTTTGCTTGCCGCCACGACCGTGGTGAAGCACCGGCTCGTCGATGTCGCGGCCGGGAATGCTGATTTGCTCGCCGTGTTCCATATCGGTTATGGAACGCCGGCTGACCGCCTCTTCGACTGCCTTTTTGATGTGATCACGATAGCGCCGCAGAAACCGCTGGCGGTTTACCGTGCTCTTGTTCTTGCCATTGAGACGTCGGTCGATCACATAGCTCATGACTGCTCCTTAGAAGCTGTCCTGAAAGGGGCGAGCGTTAACGCAGCATAAGGCCAGTGCCGGAGGGTGTACACGCTCCCCCAAGCGCTTTGATGCTGCCTGAACCTCGCTACCGCATTTCGGACACCTCCAGAGGCCTGTGTAACAGAAAAAGCGTAAACAGGCCTCGGGCTAACGACAACCGGTCTGACCGGCAGCGGGTTACTGTGATTTTCTGACCCGCAAGTACCACTCGGACAGCAGTCGTACCTGTTTGTCGGTGTAGCCCCGCTCGACCATCCGTGTGACGAAGTCGTTGTGCTTCTGCTGGTCCTCTTTGCTGGCCTTGGCGTTGAAGCTGATGACCGGCAGCAGATCCTCGGTGTTGGAGAACATTTTCTTCTCGATGACCACCCGCAGTTTTTCGTAGCTGAGCCAGGTTGGGTTCTTGCCGTTGTTGTTGGCTCGGGCGCGCAGCACGAAGTTGACGATTTCGTTGCGGAAATCCTTCGGATTGCTGATGCCGGCCGGTTTTTCGATTTTCTCCAGTTCCTCGTTCAGGGCTACGCGGTTGAGGATCTCGCCGGTTTCCGGATCGCGGTATTCCTGATCCTGAATCCAGAAGTCGGCGTACAGCACGTAGCGATCGAAGATGTTCTGACCGTACTCGCTGTAAGACTCAAGGTAGGCAGTCTGGATCTCCTTGCCGATGAATTCGATATAACGCGGCGCCAGGTACTCTTTCAGGAAGCGCAGATAGCGTTCGCGGGTCTCGGCCTGGAACTGTTCCTGTTCGATCTGCTGTTCCAGTACATAGAGCAGATGTACCGGGTTGGCGGCGATTTCGTGCGGATCGAAGTTGAAGACCTTCGAAAGAATCTTGAAGGCGAAGCGGGTCGACAGACCGTTCATGCCTTCGTCGACACCGGCTGCGTCGCGGTATTCCTGGATCGACTTGGCCTTCGGATCGGTGTCCTTGAGGTTTTCGCCGTCATACACGCGCATCTTGGAGTAGATATTGGAGTTTTCCGGTTCCTTGAGGCGCGAGAGCACGGTGAACTGAGCGAGCATTTTCAGCGTGTCGGGTGCGCAATGGGCTTTGGCCAGCGAGCTGTTGAACAGAAGCTTGTCGTAGATCTTCACCTCGTCGCTGACGCGCAGGCAGTACGGCACTTTGACGATATAGATCCGGTCGATGAATGCTTCGTTGTTCTTGTTGTTACGGAAGGTGTGCCATTCCGATTCGTTGGAGTGGGCCAGCAGGATCCCGGTAAACGGAATCGCCCCCAGGCCTTCGGTACTGTTGTAGTTGCCTTCCTGGGTAGCGGTCAGCAATGGGTGCAGCACCTTGATCGGTGCCTTGAACATTTCGACGAATTCCATCAGGCCCTGGTTCGCCCGGCACAGTGCGCCCGAGTAGCTGTAGGCATCGGCGTCGTTCTGCGGGAACTCTTCCAGTTTGCGGATATCGACCTTGCCCACCAGTGCCGAGATGTCCTGGTTGTTTTCATCTCCCGGCTCGGTTTTCGCGACTGCGATCTGGTTGAGAATCGACGGATAGAGTTTCACCACACGGAACTGGCTGATGTCGCCGCCGAATTCGGCCAGGCGCTTGGTGGCCCATGGCGACATGATGGTATTGAGATAGCGCCGGGGAATACCGAAGTCTTCTTCGAGGATCGCGCCATCTTCGGTGGCGTTGAACAGACCCAGGGGCGACTCGAAAACCGGCGAGCCCTTGATTGCGTAGAAGGGCACTTTCTCGATCAGTTGTTTGAGCTTTTCGGCCAGGGACGACTTACCGCCACCGACAGGGCCCAGCAGGTAGAGGATCTGTTTCTTTTCTTCCAGACCCTGAGCGGCATGGCGGAAATACGACACGATCTGGTCGATGCATTCTTCCATCCCGTGGAAGTCTTCAAAGGCCGGATAGCGGCGGATCACCTTGTTGGAAAAGATTCGCGACAGCCTCGAGTTGGTCGAGGTGTCGAGCAGCTCCGGTTCTCCGATGGCCAGCAAGAGACGCTCGGCGGCGGAAACGTAGGCGCTGCGGTCCTTTTTGCACAGCTCCAGGTACTCCTGCAGAGAGAGTTCTTCCTGGCGCGTGGACTCGAAGCGTTGTTGGAAGTGGCTAAAGATACTCATGACGTCACCTCGCTCGATACGTGGAGCCGACGCCGGATCACTCAGTCGATGCTGGCAGCAACCGAACAGGCAGTTGCTGTTTACCCCCCAGAACTCTCCCGGAGCTGACGACTCCGAAAGCTACTCCCGATGACCCGCGCGCCGGTGTACCGGCTCTCCCCTGTTTTGGATGGCCTGCGCTTAAGGATAGTTGGGAATTCGGAAGGTAAATGCAAGATGCGTAATAAGTTGTGGCAGACCGTTCGTCTGTCACCGCGCTAGCCCGCGGGGACCGGGGCTTGCGCGCATTGAAAAAAATTATTCGGAAGTGCCTTGCGCCGTTTCCGAAGGATAGGTCGTACGCCACAGTTCGAAACCGCCATCCATGCTGTAGACGTCGGAGAAGCCTTGGCTGACTAGATAGGCAGCCGCGCCCTGGCTGGAATTGCCGTGATAGCAGACCACTACCGTCGGCGCGTCCAGGTCAGCGCCCTGAATGAAAGCATGCAGAGAATGGTTGTCCAGATGCTTGGAGCCGGCGATGTGCAGCGCGGCAAACGTTGCCGGATCGCGGACATCGACCACCACCGCGCCTTGTTCGCGCAGGGCCTGGGCCTGCTCTGGGGGGATACGTTTGAATTCGCTCATGGCGGGCTCCTGTGGCTCGGCTGAAAGCGCAGTCTAGCGCGGGGCGCTGGCTGACGTTTGTTCGGGAATAGGGGCGGCGACAGCCGGCCGAGTGTGGCCATGGGCGTCGCATTTACATTGCAGGCGCTCGCCGGTGTCGACGTTCATCAGGGTCATGGCGCCACCCCAGACGCAACCGGTGTCGAGCGCAAACAGACCCGGCTCGTTGCACTGGCCTTCGAGCGCCGCCCAATGGCCGAAGATGATCTTCAGGCCTTTGGTCTTGCGCTCCTTGTGGGTGAACCACGGCGCATAGCCCGGCGGTGCGGTGTCGACGCCTTCTTTGCCCTTGAGATCAAGCTTGCCGTCGCTGGTGCAAAAGCGCATCCGGGTGAAATAGTTGGTGATGACTCGCAAGCGCGCGGCGCCTTTGAGGTCGCTGTCCCATTTCACCGGCTCATTGCCGTACATGCCGTCTAAGTAAGGCGCGAAGCGGTTGTCGTCGTGCAGGGCTTCTTCGACTTCGGCGGCGCACTTCAAGGCTTTGCGCAGCGACCATTGCGGCGGAATGCCGGCATGGACCAGGGCGATATCGCGCTGTTCGTCGTAATGCATGAGCTTTTGTTGCCGAACCCACTCCAGCAGCTCCGCGCAATCGGGGGCTTCCAGAATTTCGCGCAGCGTATCCGCCTTCTTCAGGCGTTCGATGTTTTGCCCGACGGCCAGCAAGTGCAGGTCATGGTTGCCGAGCACGCACACCAGCGACTCGCGGAGGCTATAGAGGAAGCGCAAGGTTTCCAGTGACTGTGGGCCTCGGTTGACCAGATCTCCCACCAGCCATAACCGGTCCCGGGCCGGGTCGAAAGCGACTTGCTTGAGCAGGCATTGCAGCGGCTCAAGGCAACCTTGCAAGTCGCCGACGGCATACGTCGCCATCAGTGCAGGGCTCCGGGTACCGCCAGACGAAACGGAGCGATGACAGCATCGAAGTGTTTACCGTCGTCGGCGACCATCTCATAAGTGCCCTGCATCGTGCCGACTTTGGACGTCATGACGGTGCCGCTGCTGTAAGTGTGGCTCTTGCCCACGTCGATCAACGGCTGCTGGCCGACGACGCCTGCACCGCGAACCTCCTCGACATGCCCGTCACCGTCGGTGATCACCCAATGCCGTGAAAGCAGTTTGGCGGGCACCAGGCCATTGTTCTGCACGGTGATGGTGTAGGCGAAGGCAAAGCGATTTTGCTCGGGTTGCGATTGTTCTGCCAGATAGCGGGTGACGACGCTGACGTCGACCTGATAACGAGGATCGGACATGCAAAAGGCCTTAGAAACGAAGCGGGACGCGGGGCATAGCTGATAGAACTCAGTCTAGGCCAAGTATCGGGTAGTAAACCAGAGTGGCGTCCTACCCGATAGCGCTCATCGCCTTTCAGTCGGTGGCAGGCTTGTGTAGGACTTGTTCGCTGAGCTTGTCGGCCAGACGAACGAAGGCCGCCAGATCGAGCTGCTCGGGGCGTAGGCTGCCATCGACGCCGGCGGCTTCGATTTCAGCGTTGCTCAGCAACAATTTCAGCGTGTTGCGCAGGGTTTTACGGCGCTGGTTGAAGGCTTCGCGCACGACGCGCTCCAGCAGTTTGTGATCTTTGGCTGGATGCGGGAGTACTGCGTGAGGGACCAGCCGCACGATGGCCGAATCGACTTTCGGCGGCGGATTGAATGCGCCCGGGCCGACGTTGAACAGATGTTCGACCCGGCAGTGGTACTGAACCATGATCGACAGGCGACCCCAGTCACCGCCACCAGGCCCCGCCGCCAGACGCTCGACCACTTCTTTTTGCAGCATGAAGTGCATGTCACGAATCAGGCTTGCGTTGTGCAACAGATGAAAAATCAGCGGCGTAGAGATGTTGTACGGCAGGTTGCCAACCACTCGCAAACTGTTCGGCGCGGCGTTCAGGCTGTTGAAGTCGAACTTCAGCGCGTCGCCCTGATGCAGGTGGAAATTGCTCTTGCTGGCGAACTGCTGGTTGAGGATCGGGATCAGGTCCTTGTCCAGCTCCACTACGTCCAGTTGTGCGCCGCTGTCGAGCAGGCCTTTGGTCAATGCACCCTGGCCCGGGCCGATTTCCAGCAGACGGTCTTCGGGTTTGGCGTGAATGGAACGCAGGATACGGTCGATAACGCCGGCATCGTGCAGGAAGTTCTGGCCGAAGCGCTTGCGCGCCCGGTGTTGGTAATGCTCGGTCATAAACGGGTCTCGGCCATCTGGTAGGCGGTTTCCAGGGCGACTTGCAGGCTGCCGGTGTCGATTTTGCCGCTACCGGCCAGATCCAGGGCGGTGCCGTGGTCGACCGAAGTGCGGATGATCGGCAAGCCGAGGGTCACGTTGACTGCCGCGCCGAAGCCTTTGTATTTCAGCACGGGCAGGCCCTGGTCGTGGTACATCGCCAGCACCGCGTCGCAGTGCTCCAGATATTTGGGGGTAAACAGAGTGTCGGCGGGCAGGGGGCCGCGAAGGTCCATGCCCTCGCCGCGCAGGCGCTCTAATGTAGGTTCGATGATGTCGATTTCTTCATGGCCCAGATGACCGCCTTCACCGGCGTGCGGGTTAAGCCCGCAAACCAGGATGCGTGGCTGGGCGATGCCGAATTTTTCTTGCAGGTCGGCGTACAGGATCCGCGTGACCCGCTCCAGGAGCTCCGGTGTGATTGCATCGGCAATCTCGCGAAGGGGCAGGTGAGTGGTCACCAATGCCACGCGCAAGCCGCGGGTGGCGAGCATCATCACCACTTGCGCGGTATGAGTCAGGTCAGCGAGAAATTCCGTGTGCCCGGAAAAGGCGATTCCGGATTCATTGATCACGCCCTTGTGTACAGGTGCGGTAATCATGCCGGCGAAATCCCCGTCCAGGCAGCCTTGGCCAGCACGCGTCAGGGTTTCCAGAACGAAAGCCGCATTGGCCTTGTCCAGTTGCCCGGCGATGACCTTGGCGTTAAGCGGCGTATCCCACACATACAGGCTGTTGGCCGGGGCCGGAGTATCTGGCCAGCTGTCCGGCGTTACCGGCAGCAGATCGACAACCACGCCCAGCTGCGCGGCCCGCTCGATGAGCAGGTCGCGGCTGGTAATGGCAATCAGAGGGTGTGGCTGGGCTTGCGAGGCGAGCAGCAGGCACAGGTCAGGACCTATGCCGGCCGGTTCGCCGGGGGTCAACGCGAAACGCTTGGGTTTCACTGCGTTGCCTGGTCTGCACCAGGGAGCTTGATTTCTACATACGCTTCGTCACGGATCTGACGCAGCCAGGTTTGCAGCTCTTCATCGTATTTGCGGTTACGCAGTACGGTCATCGCTTGCTGTTCACGGGCCTGGGTAGTGCTGTCGGTGGCGCGGCGGCCAAGGACTTCCAGAACGTGCCAGCCATATTGAGTCTGGAACGGCTTGGACAGCTGACCTTGTGGGGTCTTGGCCATCACTTCGCGGAATTCAGGCACCAGTGCATTCGGGTCGATCCAGTTCAGGTCGCCACCGTTGAGGGCGGAACCCGGATCTTCCGAGAAGCTTTTCGCCAGCTCGCCGAAATCTTCGCCCGCTTCGATTCGGGAGTAGAGCGAATCAGCCAGAGCCTTGGTTTTTGCTTCGTCGCGGATCGGGCTTGGTTTTACCAGGATGTGACGCACATGCACTTCGTCACGCACCTGGGCTTCGCCGCCACGCTTGTCGAGGATCTTCAAAATGATGAAGCCGCCCGGGGTACGCATAGGCTGGGTCACGTCACCCACTGCCATGGTGCCCAGCAGGCGATCAAACGGAGGTGGCAGTTGGGCGGCTTTACGCCAGCCCATGTCGCCGCCTTCCAGTGCGGTCTCGCTGGCGGATTTGGCGATTGCCAACTGACCGAAGTCAGCGCCTTGCTTGAGCTGCTGGTAAACCGCGTCGGCTTGTTTGGCGGCATTCTGAATCGCGTCGGAGTTGGCGCTTTCCGGCGTAGGAATCAGGATGTTGGCCAGACGGAACTCTTCGGACAGCTGCATCTTGCCCAGGTCGGACGCCAGGAAGTTCTTCACTTCCTGCTCGGACACCTGGATGCGTTCAGCTACACGGCGCTGACGTACACGGCTGATGATCATTTCGCGGCGGATCTGGTCACGAGCGTCGTCATAAGACAGGCCGTCGCGAGACAAAGCGGAGCGGAATTGTTCGATCGACATGTTGTTGCGCTGGGCAATGGTGCCGACAGCCTGGTTCAGTTCTTCATCGGTAATGCGGATGCCGGAACGCTCGCCGATCTGCAATTGCAGGTTTTCGACGATCAGACGCTCGAGCACCTGCTGATCCAGCACGCCCGCAGGCGGTACGGCAGCACCGCGTTTGGCGATGGTTTGCTGAACTTCGTGAACGCGCTGGTCCAGTTGGCTCTGCATGACCACGTCGTTGTCGACGATAGCCACCACTTTATCGATGGACTGTACCGCGGCGTTGGCCGCGGTACCCAGGAACAGCGCGCCCAGCATCAGCGGGCGCAGACAATCAGAAAGCTTGGTCTTCACGTTCACGATAACCTTGGATGCCTTTGTCGAGGAAGCTCTCTACCTTGGCGCCAGTGAGGCCGCCGAGTCCCTTCAGAACAATTTGGAGGAAGACGCCGTGGTCGCCTTTTTCGTTTTCCGGGGCGTTCTGACTGAACTCGTCATAGCTGACCCAGTAACGGTTGATCAGGCGCAATTTCCAGCAGCAGTTGTCGTATTCGAAACCACCGAAGGCTTCCAGAGTACGGTTGCGGTTGTAGTCATACTGCCAGCGGCTGATGGCGTTCCACTGCGGCACGATCGGCCAGATCACCGAGAAGTCGTGCTGCTTGATCTTGTAGTAGTCCTTCACGTAGCCAGGAGTGCCCGGAGTACCGTAGTCACCGCCGCCTACCGACCATTTACCGGTGTTCTGGTCATAACGAACCTGGTCATTGCGATAGCGATAACCGGCGTTGATGACCTTGTTCGGGTTGTCTTCAGGCTGGTAGTGGAACATCGCGCTGCCCGAGCGAGGGCTGCGGCTGTCCGGGTCCCAGTTGTAATCGGCGGTGGTGCGCCAATCGCGGTTCCAGCGGTATTCGTATTCCAGTGCATAAGGCGAAACATTGGCTTGTGCATCGTCACGGGTTTTTGCATCGATACCCGGCAACTGGACTTCGCGGTCCTTGAAGTACAAGGCCTGGCCGACGCTGATGCGTTGACGTTCGAAGCCGTTTTCTTCGATCCAGCGGTTGGTCACGCCCAGCGACAGTTTGTTCTCGTCGCCGACACGGTCGGAGCCGGAGAAGCGGTTGTCGCGAAACAGCGAGGCGTAGTTGAAGGTGTATTCGCTAGTATCGAAGACAGGGATGTCTTCCTGGTTAGTCTCTGGAACATAGAGATAGAACAGGCGCGGTTCCAGGGTCTGGCGATAGTTCTTGCCGAACCATTGGGTGTTGCGATCGAAGTACAGGCCGCTGTCGATGCTCGCGATCGGTACGCCGCGATGTTGGCTGCTGCCGAACTCACCACCGACGTAATCGGTGCCTGCGGCCGCTGCTGCTTCTTGCTGAGCAACGATTTGATTCTTGCCGATGCTGTCCAGGTCCAGTTGATACTGGGTGTACTGATATTTCAGAGACGGCTTCAAGAACCCATAGGTCCAGTCCAGTGGCAGACTGACGCCCGGCTTGAGATTCAAACGGTCGCCGGTAGCGCGAACCAGGCCGGTCACGTTGTTATCAAGTCGTGATGCGACGGAGCCATCTTCGTTTACGAAGTTGCCATTTTTCAAGTCACGGTCGAACCGGACGATTTCAGTCTCGTAATCGAAATCCAGACCTTCGGGATGATACGGCAGCTGGCCATTGAACGTGATCTGCGGCAAACGATCATACGGCGTGATGTTCGAAACGGTCGCCAGCTGATAAGCCTGGGCATTCAAACGAGCGGTATAGCTGTCGCCACGATAGGTGACAGAACCCTGCTGGTTCACGTAATCGGAGCTCTTCACACCAATCTGCTCAGACTGCAGATCCTGGAAGTAATACGGATCGCTGATCTTGGTGTAATCGACTTGGGTAAAGACGCGCGAGTCGAGGCCACCCTTGTGCTGCCAGTTGTACATGTAGCGGGTTTTTTCGTAGTCGGTCTGCTTGCTGCGCTCGGTTTCCTCGTCGTTGAGGTAGGCAGCGCCGAACTGACCTTCGCTGGACTTGGTGAGGTAGCGGAATTCGCCCTCCATCAACAGGCCACGGTTGCTCATGTAGCGCGGATACAACGTGGCGTCGTAGTTCGGTGCCAGGTTGAAGTAGTACGGGGTGAGCAGCGTGAAGCCGGTATCGCTGCCAGTGCCGATGCTCGGGGGCAGGAAGCCGGACTGGCGACGGTCGTCGATCGGGAAATAGATGTACGGCGTGTACAGAACCGGAATGTCCTTGACCCGCAGCGTCACGTTGGTCGCAGTACCGAAACCGGTCGCCGGGTTCAAGGTGATGTTGTTGCCCTTGAGTTGCCAGGCGTTGCTGTCCGGTTCGCACGTGGTGTACGTACCATCCTTGAGACGGATGATCGCGTTCTCGGCACGCTTGGCGTACAACGCGTTACCGCGGATACGCGATTTGTGCATCACGTATTCGGCGTTGTCGACCTTGGCTTCACCGGTGTCGAGCTGCACATCGGCGTGGTCGCCCACGATCAGTGCGCCATTGTCGCGAATGCGCACGTTGCCGCTCAGTTCTCCACGGCTTTCGGCCTGGTACAGGTTCGCTTCGTCGGCTTCGGCCTGCATGCTGCCCTGACGCATGACCACGTCACCGGCCAGGGTCGCTACCTGCTCCTCCTGCTTATAGCGAGAGGCCTTGGCACCGAGAAAGGTTGGAGCGTCACTTTTATTCGTCTTGTCATTCATGCCAGGACGAATCGGTTCGATATAGGAACCAGAGCAGTAAGGACCGGTTTCGGCCAATTGCGCTGCAGTGAGCTTCTCGCGCGGAACCCAGTCGAGGTGGCTGTAGTCTTCACTACGCGACTTCAGGCCGCGGCCCTTGGACTCGGTAACCAGCACTGGTTTGGCGCCGGTGTCTGCGCTGGAGCCGGTGTCTGCCGCGGCTTCACCAGTGGCGGAAACTGCGCTGCCGTCATGGACGGGGCGTGGCGGCAATGCAGCAGCCGGCGCCTTTGGCGCACAGTCCCAGGCACCCGAAGCAGAGACTGAGCAGTCATACTGTTCCGCGGCGACCACGAAGGAAGTGGCTAGAGGTTGCAGGGCCAGCAGACTGCCGGTAACCAACAACGGAAATTTTTTACGAAACGCGGGGGATTTCAATGCCATCTTATTAGTCCGGGCTTCCTGCGTGCCATCTGCCCGCGGTGTGGGCCGCACGCCTCTCGATGGTCTGAAAAAGATGCTGGATAATAAAGCATGACCCGCTTGACGGCTAGCGCCGTCGGAGACCCTTGCAATGCCTGACCAAGATGTACGTTTGCAACACCTGAAAGTTTGGCTCGATGAACAGTTGGCTATCCTCTTTGCAGAACAAGGTTGGGGCGCTGTGCCCCCGGCCACGTTGACTGCGGCCAGTAGCGACGCGAGTTTTCGGCGCTATTTCCGCTGGGAAGGCGCAGGCCGAAGTTTCGTCGTGATGGACGCGCCGCCGCCCCAGGAAAACTGCAAACCCTTCGTGGATATCGCTTTTTTGCTGGCGAAATCCGGAATAAATGTGCCGAAAATTTATGCCGAAGACCTCGATCGTGGTTTTCTTTTGCTCAATGACCTGGGCAACAAGACTTATCTGGACGTGATCGACAGCGAAAACGCCGACGATTTGTTCAAGGATGCCCTGCAAGCGCTGCTGGCTTTCCAACAGTTGCCGATGGTGGCGCCGCTGCCAAGTTATGACGTGGCACTGCTGCGTCGCGAGCTGGAACTGTTTCCCGAGTGGTACGTGAAACGTGAGTTGGGCATCGAGTTCGACTCGGCGCAGCAAACACGTTGGCAGCAGGTCAGCGACCTGCTGATCGACAGCGCTCTGGCTCAGCCCAAAGTCCTGGTGCATCGCGACTACATGCCGCGCAACCTGATGCTTAGCGAGCCGAATCCCGGCGTGCTGGATTTTCAGGACGCGGTTTACGGTCCTGTGACTTACGACGTGACTTGCCTGTTCAAGGACGCCTTCCTCAGCTGGCCTGAAGAGCGTGTGCGTAGCTGGCTGGAGGATTACTGGCAGCAAGCCGGCGCACTCGACATCCCGGTTCAGCCCGACTTTGAAGATTTCCTGCGCGCCAGCGACCTGATGGGCGTGCAACGCCACCTGAAAGTCATCGGCATCTTCGCCCGTATCTGCCATCGCGACGGCAAGCCGCGCTACCTTGGCGATGTGCCGCGCTTCTTTGCTTATATAGACGCGGTCATCGCCCGTCGCCCTGAACTGGCTGAGCTGGGTGAGTTGCTGGCCAGTCTGCGTGCTGGAGCGACTGCATGAAGGCAATGATTCTGGCCGCGGGTAAAGGCGAGCGCATGCGTCCGCTGACCCTGACCACGCCAAAACCGCTGGTTCGCGCCGGCGGAGTGCCTCTGATCGAGTATCACCTGCATGCCTTGGCGGCTGCCGGGTTTACCGAGATAGTGATCAACCATGCCTGGCTCGGTCAGCAGATCGAAGATTATCTGGGCGATGGCTCGCGGTATGGCGTGAGCATTCAGTACTCGGCGGAAGGTGAGCCGCTGGAGACCGGTGGCGGTATTTTCCGTGCGTTGCCGTTGTTGGGTGATGAGGCCTTTGTGGTGGTCAATGGTGATATCTGGACTGACTACGATTTCAGCGTGTTGCATCAGCCCATCGCCGGGCTCGCTCATTTGGTGCTGGCGGACAACCCGGCTCATCATCCGAGCGGGGATTTCACCCTGCTCGATGGTCAGGTGCAGGACGGTCGGGCGGATACATCGACCCTGACCTACAGTGGTATTGCCGTGCTGCACCCGCAGTTGTTTGACGGATGCTCGGCCGGTGCCTTCAAGCTTGCGCCGCTGCTGCGCAAAGCCATGGCTGACGGGCAAGTGACCGGCGAACGCCTGAATGGGCATTGGGTGGATGTCGGCACCCACGAGCGCCTGGCTGAAGTAGAAACTCTGATAGAAGCGAGACGCTGACATGTTGTGGCCAGGGACTCTGATTGGAGCCGGAGCGGGCTTTGCCATAGCCAGCATTCCGGGGGCCATGCTCGGTGCTTTATTGGGACAGGCGCTGGACCGGCGCTTGCACCTGCAGAGCTGGGCTCATTTATGGGAAAAATTCGGTGGGCGCTCGGTGCTGCGCAACGATGAACTGCTGTTCGTGTTGCTGGGCCGATTGGCCAAGAGTGATGGACGGGTAGTGGATGGCCACATCCAGCAGGCGCGGCAGGAAATGCGCTCGCTGGAGATGACCGAATCGGCGCAACGTCGCGCGATTGCGGCGTTCAACCGTGGCAAGTCGGGACATGACCAGTTGCGTGGTTATCTGCGACGCCTGAGTACTCAGCCCTATGCGGCGGAAGGTGTGTTGCGTGCCTGTTGGCGGATGGTCTGGGCCGATGGCCGCGCCGGTAGCAGTGAGCGCGAGCTGATTGCCCAGTGGGGCAAATGGTTGGGCTGGACGTCGCATCAGGTGCAGGCGCTGGCCAGCGATTACGAGCCGCAGAAGCGACCGTTGGTCAACAGCGCGATCACGTATCAGGATGCCTTGCGACTGTTGGGAGTGTCTGCCACGAGTGAGCCGGCACAGATCAAGCACGCCTATCGACGCCTGCTCAGTCGGCATCATCCGGACAAGATTGCCGGCAGCGGTGCGACGGCGTTGCAGGTTCGCGAGGCGACGGACAAGACTCGCGAGCTGCATACCGCTTACACATTGATTCGTGAGCGGCGGGATTTTCGGTAGCAGGGTGGAGTTGTGTTGCAGTGCTATCGCCTTCGCGGGCAAGCCTCGCTCCTACAGGTTTTATGATCGCCGGGCGCGACATCTAACCTGTAGGAGCGAGGCTTGCCCGCGAATGGGGACGACTCGATCTATCAGTCCGCCGCCGGCTGCGGATTCAACCACCCGCGCACCCGACGAACCAACTGCTCTTGTTCTGCCTTGGCATTTGGCAGCGCCTTGAGCGATACCTGACTGAACCCCGAAGTTTTCAAGCGCTTGCTGGCCTGCAAGCGTTCCAGCGCCGCGTTACGATCCCCCTGTTTATCCATATAGAAGATATCTGCGGTAGGCAGCTTCAAGGTGGGTGTGAGCTCAGCAAGCCCCGGTTTTGCTGTAACAGGCGTCTGGGCGGCGACCATCACCAGCTTCTCTACTTGCGATGGCTGCTTCTCGCTCAGATAACGCGCGGCCCAGTAAGCGCCGGTACCATGCCCCAACACGACGATACTGCGAGCGCTTTGCTGTTCGGCGTAGGCGATGGCTGCATCGATGCGCGCGAAGATTCGCTCGGCGTCGGCTTTGGCCTGTTCTTCGGTGGTTTCGACGATGGCCTTGTCGGCCACGTCCGCTTCGCCGCCGGCCGCCTGTTCGATGGGCGCCGCCGTCGTGGAATCTTTGCTGCCGGCATCAGGCGTTATGGGCGCTGGCGCCACTTCGACGATGCGTGGCGCAATGGCTTCGCTTTGCAGGTCCGGCAAGGTGATACTCAGGCTGCTCCACTCGGCGTCCGGCAATTTACGGCGCAATGGGCTGATCGCTTGCGGCCAGTCAACGGTTTCACCGGCGCCCGGGATGATAATCACCGCGCCTTTGGGGTCGGCGGTATTGGCCGGTTTCCACAAGGCGAGAAAGTTGTCGGTGCCGGCTTGCAGTTGTTGCTGTTCCTGCGCCGGAATTTTTCGCTCAAGTGCTGCCGCTTCTTCCTGACTACGCTCAAGCAGCGGCTGGCGTTCAACCGGTTTTTCTTCTGCGGGTTTTTCCGCAGCGGCAGGTGCCGGGTCAGCCGCCTCGACGGAAAACGCGCAAGGCAGGATCAACGACAGGCACAATGCTGGCAGTGCCAGGCGGTAGACAGGGGGCATCGGATATTCCAGGCCAGAAGTTATTCCGGCAGCCTAATGGGTTGGTCAGTATTTGTCAGTGTGTGAGACTTCGATGATGCATTTTCGCTGCCTGTGGGTTATCGGCTGTTTATGGTTTCCCTTGATGGGCTGGGCGGCGCCCGCGCCACCGGCGCACGTCGTGCAGCTGTTGCCAGCGCAACAGCAATGGCTGGCGCAGCATGGCGAGTTGCGGGTCGGCGTGGTGTTGCAAACGCCTTATGCCCAATACGATCGCCGCTTGCAGCGCCTGTCCGGGGTTAACGTCGAACTGATGAAGTGGCTGGCCAAGGCCCTCAAGGTTGAACTGAGCTGGCGTAATTATCCTGATCTTGCGCAATTGGAAGCCGCGGCGCGTGAAGGCGACATCGATATCGCGCCAGGTCTGACGCAAACCCCCGCGGGATTGCGGCTTTGGCAATTTTCCGACCCTTACATGCGGGTGCCGCAACTGGTGGTGAGCGACCAGAAAAGCACCGGTGCGGTAGAGCTGGAAAAACTCGACAGCCAGACCCGCGTTGCCGTGCGCATGCCCAGCGTCACCGCCGATTATTTGCGCAGCACCTATCCGCATCTGAATCTGCAAGGCGTGCCTCTGGAGCGCCAGGCGCTGCAACTGTTGTTGAGTCAGCAGGCCGGTTACGCCGTGGTCGATGAAGCGCAGTTCGGGCGTCTGTCTGCCGAGCCTGAGTTCTCCGGGCTGGCCGTGGTGGGCGATATCGGTTTCCCGCAACTGCTGCGAGTGGCCACGCGCCGGGACTGGCCGGAGTTGGCCGGTATCGTCGAAAGCGCGCTGCGGGCGATCCCGGCCAAGGACCTGGAGCAATTGCACAATCAATGGGTGCAACCCAAATATCCGCGACTGTCCGAGTCGCCGGGTTTCTGGCAGAACCTCTGCCTGCTCCTGGTGGTGTTGCTGCTGAGCAGCATGGCCATTGTGTTCTGGCAGCGCCGTCAACAACACAGTCTGGAGCAACGATTGCTGGCGGCGCGCGAAGACATTGCCCTGCGCGAGGCCAGCGAAGAGGCCTTGCGCCTCACGCAGTTTTCCATCGATCAGAGCACCGTCGGAATCCTCTGGGTCAACTGGGACAGCCATGTGCGCTATGCCAACCGAGCGGCCGAAACCATGCTTGGTTACCCGGAGGGCGGGATCATTGATCGGCCATTGATCGACTTCGAACCCGGCTTGCACATGGACCGCTGGCTGAGCCTGTGGAAACGCGCCCGGGCCAGTGAAGAAGGGCCGCAAAGTTTCGAAACCAATTGCGTGCGAGCCGATGGCAGTATTCTGCCGGCGGATGTTTCGTTGAGCTTCTTGCGTTTTCGCGATGGCGAATACCTGGTGGTTTATCTCAATGACGTCACTGAGCGTCGTCGTGCCCTGGCCGCGTTGCAGGAAAGCGAAGCGCGCCTGCAAGGGATCGCCGCCAACGTCCCCGGCCTGGTCTTTCGTCTGGAGCGCGCACCGGTGACCGGGCAGATCGACTTTGCCTACATCAGTGAAGGCAGCGAGAGCCTGGTGGGGTACTCGCCGGCGACGCTGGCTCATCGCGACAAAGGCTTGCGCAGCCTGGTGCATCCGGACGACAAAGCCAGTTATCACCAGACTCAGGACCATGCACTGGACACCGACAGTGACTGGTCGTGGCAGGGGCGGATTCTGACCCGTCAGGGCGAGCAGCGCTGGGCCGAGATCAAGGCCATCACTCGTCGGCTCGAAGACGGCGCCTATGTCTGGGACGGGATCGTGTGGGACATCACCGAGAGCAAGCGCATCGAACTGGAACTGGCCAGTTCCCGCGAACAACTGCGCGAGTTGTCCGCCCACCTGGAGAGCGTGCGTGAAGAGGAAAAAGCCCGCATCGCCCGGGAAGTCCATGACGAGTTGGGTCAGATGTTGACCGTGCTGAAGCTGGAAACGTCCATGTGCGAACTGGCCTACGCCCAGCTCGACCCGGGTCTGCATGAGCGCTTGAACAGCATGAAGCGGCTGATCGCTCAGCTGTTTCAACTGGTGCGCGATGTGGCCACGGCGCTACGGCCACCGATTCTCGATGCCGGGATTGCCTCGGCCATCGAATGGCAGGCCCGGCGGTTCGAGGCGCGCACGCAGATCCCGTGTCTGGTGCAGGTACCGGATAACTTGCCGGTGCTCAGCGATGCCAAGGCCATCGGGCTGTTTCGGATACTTCAGGAAGCGCTGACCAATGTCATGCGCCACGCCCAAGCGCATACTGTTGAACTGACGCTGGCCCTTGAGGGCGACGAACTCTGTCTGACTGTTAGCGATGATGGCGTAGGATTTGTCGCCGCCACTGGCCGGCCGACATCCTTTGGTGTGGTCGGCATGCGTGAGCGGGTGTTGATCATGGGCGGGCAGTTATCACTTGAGAGTGAGCCGGGGGAGGGCACGACCCTGACGGTAAGAGTGCCGCTGGATGAAGCCTGATGGTTTTGTGTTGTTTGAGCTGGCGCCTTCGCGGGCAAGCCCGATCCCACAGGGGGAACGCATTCCAAATGTGGGAGCGGGCTTGCTCGCGAATGATCTTGGCTCTGACATAAGAAGAATGGAGAAGAACGTGATCCGTGTACTGGTAGCCGAAGACCACACCATCGTTCGCGAAGGCATCAAGCAATTGATCGGCCTGGCCAAGGACTTGCTGGTGGTAGGGGAGGCGAGCAATGGTGAACAGTTACTTGAGGCCTTGCGCCATGTTCCCTGCGAAGTGGTGTTGCTGGATATCTCCATGCCAGGGGTCAACGGCCTGGAGGCGATTCCGCGGATTCGCGCCTTGAACAATCCCCCGGCGATTCTTGTGTTGTCGATGCATGACGAAGCGCAAATGGCCGCTCGGGCGTTGAAGGTTGGCGCCGCAGGCTATGCGACCAAGGACAGCGATCCGGCATTATTGCTGACGGCAATCCGCAAAGTCGCGGCGGGCGGGCGATACATCGACCCGGACCTGGCCGACCGCATGGTCTTTGAAGTCGGCCTGACTGATTCACGGCCGTTGCACTCGTTGCTGTCGGAGCGTGAATTCTCGGTCTTCGAACGCCTGGCCCAAGGCGCCAACGTCAACGACATCGCCCAACAACTGGCCCTCAGCAGCAAAACCATCAGCACCCACAAGGCGCGACTGATGCAGAAACTCAACGTCACCTCCTTGGCCGAACTGGTGAAGTACGCGATGGAGCACAAGCTCCTCTGATTCTGAACACGATCCCCCGTAGGAGCGAGGCTTGCCCGCGAAGCTTTTAGCGCCAGTGAGGGCGCCTTCGCGGGCAAGCCTCGCTCCTACGGGATTGTTGTGGCATGTCCATTTGCGACATGCACACAAAGCCGCTTTTGCCTGTTTTTGTGGCTTGCAGCTCACCGCCTGTCGCTATCACCAATCGACATATCCATCCCCGCCATCCTTGTAGGGCAATCCCTACCCCCAATCTTCCATCCGGCTGAGGCGATTCTCTCCTGCGCCCCGATTTGCGCCCCTCCCAGCGTCCACTAGGCTTAGTCCACAGCAGTCATCAATAACAAAGGTGTGGGTATGAGCCAGGTCGATTCAAGCGCAGGGGCCAATGACATTCTGGTCAGCTTTCGTGGAGTGCAAAAGAGCTACGACGGCGAGAACCTGATCGTCAAAGACCTCAACCTGGATATTCGCAAAGGCGAATTCCTCACCTTGCTCGGGCCGTCCGGCTCCGGCAAGACCACCAGTCTGATGATGCTCGCCGGTTTCGAAACACCGACCGCCGGCGAGATTCAACTGGCCGGGCGCTCCATCAACAACGTGCCGCCGCATAAACGCGACATCGGCATGGTGTTCCAGAACTATGCATTGTTTCCGCACATGACCGTGGCCGAGAACCTGGCGTTCCCGCTGACCGTACGCGGCTTGAACAAAAGCGACGTCAGTGACCGGGTCAAACGTGTTTTGAGCATGGTTCAGCTCGACACCTTCGCCCAGCGCTATCCGGCACAACTGTCCGGCGGCCAGCAACAGCGTGTGGCCCTGGCCCGTGCGTTGGTGTTCGAACCGCAACTGGTGCTGATGGACGAACCCCTCGGCGCACTGGACAAACAACTGCGCGAACACATGCAGATGGAAATCAAACACCTGCACCAGCGTCTCGGCGTGACCGTGGTCTACGTGACCCACGACCAGGGCGAAGCCCTGACCATGTCCGACCGCGTTGCCGTGTTCCATCAGGGTGAGATTCAGCAGATCGCGCCACCGCGCACACTCTACGAAGAGCCGAAAAATACTTTCGTCGCCAACTTCATCGGCGAGAACAACCGCCTCAACGGCCGCTTGCACAGCCATACCGGCGATCGCTGCGTGGTCGAGTTGGGTCGCGGTGAAAAGGTCGAAGCGCTCGCAGTCAACGTCGGCAAGACCGGCGAACCCGTCACGCTGTCGATTCGCCCGGAGCGCGTGAGCCTCAATGGTTCGAGCGAGTCCTGCGTCAACCGCTTCTCAGGGAGGGTGGCGGAATTCATCTATCTGGGCGACCACGTCCGGGTTCGCCTGGAAGTCTGCGGCAAGACCGACTTCTTTGTGAAACAACCGATTGCCGAGCTCGATCCCGCGCTGGCTGTCGGCGACGTGGTACCGCTTGGCTGGCAGGTCGAACACGTTCGCGCGCTCGACCCACTTTTAGAGGCGCATTGATCGCCCCCCTGCTTCACCAACACCAACCCTGCACGTGGAGAGAACAATAAATGTTGAGATCCCTGAAATTCACCGCTTTGGTCATGGGCATGATCGGTGCGGCACACGCAATGGCGGCGGGCCCGGACCTGACCGTGGTGTCCTTTGGCGGGGCGAACAAAGCCGCGCAGGTAAAAGCCTTTTACGCACCGTGGGAAGCGGCGGGCAACGGCAAGATCGTTGCGGGCGAATACAACGGTGAGATGGCCAAGGTCAAAGCCATGGTCGACACCAAGAGCGTGTCCTGGGACCTGGTGGAAGTTGAATCGCCAGAACTGTCCCGTGGTTGCGACGAGGACATGTTCGAGCAGCTTGATCCGAAGTTGTTCGGCAAGACCGAAGACTACGTCAAAGGCGCCATCCAGCCATGCGGCGTGGGCTTCTTCGTGTGGTCGACCGTGTTGGCCTACAACGCTGACAAGCTGGCATCCGCACCGACCAGTTGGGTGGATTTCTGGGACACCAAGAAATTCCCGGGCAAGCGCGGCTTGCGTAAAGGCGCCAAGTACACCTTGGAATTCGCACTGATGGCTGACGGCGTTGCGCCGAAAGACGTCTACAAAGTACTGGCCGGCAAGGATGGTCAGGACCGTGCGTTCAAGAAACTCGATGAGCTCAAACCAAGCATCCAGTGGTGGGAAGCCGGCGCACAACCGCCGCAATATCTCGCGTCCGGTGACGTGGTCATGAGCTCGGCCTACAACGGCCGGATCGCGGCGGTACAGAAAGAAAGCAATCTGAAAGTGGTGTGGAACGGCGGTATCTACGACTTCGACGCATGGGCGATTCCAAAAGGTCTGGATAAAACCCGTGCTGAAGCGGCGAAGAAATTCATCGCGTTCTCGGTAGCTCCGCAGCAGCAGAAGACCTACTCGGAAAACATCGCCTACGGCCCGGCCAACACCCAGGCCGTGCCGTTGCTGTCCAAGGATGTCCTGAAAGACATGCCGACCACCCCGGAAAACATCGCCAACCAGGTGCAGATCGACGTCAGCTTCTGGGCTGACAACGGCGAGCAACTGGAGCAGCGTTTCAATTCCTGGGCTGCCAAGTAAGACCACCCCGTGGGCTTACCCACTCTTGTAGGAGCGAGGCTTGCCCGCGAAGACGTCAGCACATTCAACATTAATGTTGGCTGACACAGCGCCTTCGCGGGCAAGCCTCGCTCCTACAGGGGTGATGCGTAGTTATCAAGAACAGAGGTGGCCTTGCGGTCACGGAATGCCGCCTCTGTAACGATCAAAGATTTCCGGAGTACGCCATGGCCACCGCCATTCCCCTGAACGCGGGCACTGACCCCACCTTGAAGCAGCGGCTCAAGCACGCCGAGCGGATCAACCGCTGGAAAGCACAAGCCTTGATCGCGCCGTTGGTGCTGTTTCTGTTGCTGGTGTTCCTGGTGCCGATCGTGGCGCTGCTCTACAAAAGCGTCGGTAACCCCGAAGTGGTCGGCGCCATGCCGCGCACCGTGGCGGCCATCGCCAGTTGGGACGGCCGAGGCCTGCCGGCAGAGCCTGTGTACAAGGCCGCCAGCGAAGACCTCGCCGAAGCCCGCAAGAATCAGACCTTGGGCGACTTGTCCAAGCGCTTGAACATGGAGCTGGCCGGCTACCGTAGCCTGTTGACCAAAACCGCACGCGCCTTGCCGTTCGCCACCGAGCCGACTTCCTATAAAGAAGCGCTCGAAGCGCTGGACGAGCGTTGGGGCGATCCGGCCTATTGGCAGGTCGTGCGCCGCAATACCAGTAATGTGACGCCTTATTACCTGCTGGCCGCTGTCGACCACCGTATCGACGACCTCGGCGAAGTGGCCCCGGCCACCCCCGATCAGGCAATCTACCTCGATATCTTTGCCCGGACCTTCTGGATGGGCCTGATCATCACCGTGATCTGCCTGGTGCTGGCCTATCCGTTGGCTTATCTGCTGGCGAATCTGCCATCGCGGCAAAGCAACCTGTTGATGATTCTGGTGCTGTTGCCGTTCTGGACCTCGATTCTGGTGCGGGTCGCCGCGTGGATCGTGTTGCTGCAATCGGGCGGTTTGATCAACAGCGGTCTGATGGCCATGGGCATTATCGATAAACCGTTGGAGCTGGTGTTCAACCGCACCGGGGTCTACATCTCGATGGTGCACATCCTGCTGCCGTTCATGATTCTGCCGATCTACAGCGTGATGAAAGGCATCTCGCCGACTTACATGCGCGCGGCGATTTCCCTTGGCTGCCACCCGTTCGCCAGTTTCTGGCGGGTATATTTCCCGCAAACCTATGCCGGTGTCGGCGCCGGTTGCCTGTTGGTGTTCATCCTCGCCATCGGCTACTACATCACCCCGGCGTTGCTGGGCAGCCCGAACGATCAGATGGTCAGTTATTTCGTCGCCTTCTACACCAACACCAGCATCAACTGGGGCATGGCGACCGCGCTCGGTGGGCTGTTGCTGCTGGCGACGGTGGTGCTTTATCTGATTTACAGCTGGCTGGTGGGCGCCAGTCGCCTGCGCCTGAGCTAAGGGGAGAATGAAATGCTGAGTCCTTATATGTCGCCCATCGAACGGGTGTGGTTCTACGGTTTGCGGATTCTCTGCGGCTTGATTTTGTTGTTCCTGATCCTGCCGGTGCTGGTGATCATTCCGCTGTCGTTCAACTCGGGGAGTTTTCTGGTCTATCCGCTGCAAGGCTTCTCACTGCACTGGTACCAGGACTTCTTTGCTTCGGCGGAATGGATGCGTTCGTTGAAGAACAGCATGATCGTGGCTCCCGCGGCGACCGTGCTGGCGATGATCTTCGGTACGCTGGCAGCGATCGGCCTGACCCGGGGCGATTTCCCGGGCAAACCGCTGGTGATGGCGCTGGTGATTTCGCCGATGGTGGTGCCGGTTGTGATCATTGGTGTGGCCAGTTACCTGACCTTTGCCCCTCTGGGGTTTGGCAACAGCTATACCTCGCTGATCGTCGTGCATGCCGTCTTGGGTGTGCCGTTTGTGATCATCACGGTATCGGCGACGTTGCAGGGGTTTAACCAGAACCTGGTACGGGCCGCTGCAAGCCTGGGGGCTTCGCCGTTGACCGCGTTTCGTCGGGTGACCTTGCCGTTGATCGCACCGGGCGTGATTTCCGGTGCGCTGTTTGCCTTCGCCACCTCATTCGATGAAGTGGTGGTGACGCTGTTCCTCGCAGGTCCTGAACAAGCGACCTTGCCTCGGCAGATGTTCAGCGGCATCCGTGAAAACCTCAGCCCGACGATTGCCGCTGCCGCGACGCTGCTGATTGCGTTCTCGGTGGTCCTGTTGCTGACGCTGGAATGGCTGCGCGGGCGCAGCGAAAAACTGCGCACCGCGCAGGTCTGACGGCCAGATGATCGTTCCCACGCTCCGCGTGGGAATGCAGCCCGGGACGCTCCGCGTCCCATCGAGAGCCGAACGCGGAGCGTCCGTTGAGGCATTCCCACGCGGAGCATGG